>NZ_CEYLVT010000121.1:0-7245 GCF_982860115.1 Moorena sp. | reverse complement strand
CCACCAGCGATCACGCCATCAATCTTAACCGGACCACTGGCTTTTGAGGCAATTAAATCATTGCCCACTGAAATCAGCTCAACGCTGGTGAAATTTTTTAAATCAAACTGACCGTTGTTACGCAGTACGTTTCCCCCTGGGTCACCTTCAGTTCCCAAATCTGGCAAACCATTGCTAGAAAATGACAGACCATAATCTTGGTTGTTTTCCATCCGATTCCCACGCAGTATCGGTCGAGCGTTCCCGCCAACCTCTATTCCTGTCAGGTTTTCAGAGGTTTGGTTCTCGACCAGCCTTGGCGCTGCATCACCATTAACAGAAATGCCATTACCAACTTTTTTACAGGTATTCCCTTGGATTTGCCCTTTGGCATCCTTGGTAATCGATATCCCTTGACCCTCTATACCACTACCAATGAAATTATTATCTTTAACTTCTGGTGTGGCTTCACCTGTGACATAAACCCCTTCACGATTGCACTCTTTGAAGGTACAATTAGCAACAATAGGGCTACCAGACTCAATCCAGGCACCAGTGCCCCGGCGCTCACGATTGGTCATAGTTACTCCCCTGAGCTCCGTATCCTTAGCTAGGATAAGGGTCACGTTTTGACCAGGAAGGAAACGGCTGTTGTAGTTCCCGTTGCCTTCAATTAAGATGTCCTTGCCTTTGTTGGCTTCATCGCCTATAATCTTTACACCAGTGGGATCTTTCAGCGGAAAGGTTTCACCACTGCTGGTATTATAATTACCAGGTTTTAGTTTAATTTCGTCACCTGATCCAGCTGATTGGAATGCTTTGGTAATAGTTTTAAAGGGCGTAGATTCGCTACCATCAGCGCTATCATTTCCAGTAGCTGGATTGACGTATAGAGTTGCCATAATTTAAGATTACCCAAAACGCTTAAGAACACAGCAAAACGGCGGTGTCACCCATCAGAGGGTTCACCACTTGCTAATTTCCTGAGCAGGAGGCTAACATTCTTTAGAAATACTCTTAAGAATTGTTACCTAGATAGTGTGCCTGCTTTTACTGCCTATATCTCACAGTTTAAGCTCGATTTTCAGGAAATGTCCATATTAATCAGTCCTTAGTCTTTAGCCCTTAGTCTTTAGTCTTTAGTGCTTTGAGTTTGGTCTTGGTGATTAGTCCTTTCTCCAAATTGACTAACAGATTGACAAAGATTAGGTCTCCTGGCAGCTACCGAGCACCAAGTAGAAAGCACCAAGCACGAATTACCAAGCACCAATGACTAATGACTAATGGCACTTAAGCCGATTTGCTCTGGATTTCCTGTTCTGGCAAGGTCAGAATCTCTACGCCGTCAGCAGTGACCACTACAGTGTGTTCAAATTGGGCAGAAAGTTTGCGATCGCGTGTTAGAGCTGTCCACTTATCAGCTAGAATTTCCACTTCGTAGGTACCTTCGTTAATCATTGGCTCGATAGTGAAAACCATACCAGCCCGGAGGCGTTTGCCTTTCCCTCTAGTGCCATAGTGAGGAATTTGGGGAGCTGTATGGAAAATCTTGCTAATGCCGTGTCCAACAAAGTCTCGCACTACGGAAAAGCCGTTGGACTCGGCATACTCTTGGATAGCAGCACCAATATCGCCAACTCTTGCTCCTGGCTTGACCTCAGCAATACCACGCATCATACACTCTTCAGTAACTTCCACCAGCTTTTTTGCTAGGGGTGAGGGAGTACCAACAAAAAAGGTTCTAGAGGTATCCCCGTGATATCCATCCAGCTTTGGTGTTACGTCAATATTAATGATGTCCCCATCTTTAAGGATTTGCTTACCGTTAGGGATACCGTGACAGACAACCTCATTGATACTGGTACAGATAGATTTAGGAAAGCCCTGATAACCTAAGGGAGCACTGATTGCCCCATGCTCTTTTGTCCAGCGTTCCGCTTCATCATTAATCTCTAGGGTGCTTACCCCTGGCTTAACCATGGGTTCTAAATGGTCTAACAGTGCAGTGGCTAAGCGTCCAGCAAGACGCATTTTAGCTATTTCTCTACTGGATAAGATGACAATTCGTTCAGCTGCCATGAGTGTTTATTCCGTCAATTACCCGAAAACTTAGGATAAAATACACTATTTGTTGTTTTTTTAATTGTACAATAATGTGATCCCTTATTAACGCCGGTCGGCTTGAGAGTAATAGGTGAGGTATATTGTGGGTTTTAGGCAACAGGCAACAGGCAACAGGCAACAGGCAACAGGCAACAGGCAACAGGAATCCCCCCTACTGCCCTTAATAAGGCTGATCTGACTGCCCATCTCCCTATCTCCTCATCTCCTCATCTCCCCATCTCCCCATCTCCCCATCTCCCCATCTCCCTGCTCCGCTGTTCCCGACAACTGCCAAGAAGTCTAATAGAATAGGTCAGTTGATAAGACCAAGTAGGAGTTGATTGTGGAAGTCAAAGCCGCAGTAGCTTTTGAAGCAGGCAAACCGTTATCCATTGAAACGGTTCAGGTAGCCGAACCTAAGGCGGGTGAGGTGATGGTGGAAATTAAAGCAACCGGAGTATGCCATACCGATGCCTATACCCTCTCTGGCGCAGATCCAGAAGGACTATTCCCAGCCATTCTAGGACATGAGGGAGCAGGTGTAGTGGTTGAGGTGGGTGAAGGGGTGACTAGCGTCGAGGTAGGAGACCATGTAATTCCTCTCTACACGCCTGAGTGCCGTCAGTGCGAATACTGCTTAAGTGGTAAAACCAATCTCTGTCAGGCAATTCGGAATACCCAAGGACGTGGTGTGATGCCCGATGGTACCAGTCGCTTCTCTGTGGATGGCAAAATGCTGCATCATTACATGGGCACATCCACCTTTGCTAACTATACCGTACTGCCAGAAATCGCAGTCGCAAAAATTCGGAAAGATGCTCCCTTTGATAAAGTTTGTTACATCGGTTGCGGAGTTACAACGGGTATTGGTGCTGTGATCAATACCGCTAAAGTTCAACCAGGTTCGAGAGTCGTGGTATTTGGACTTGGGGGAATTGGTTTGAATGTGATCCAAGGGGCACGGATGGTGGGTGCTAGCCAAATTGTAGGTGTTGATATTAATCCTAATAAACAACAACTTGCGGAAAAATTCGGCATGACGGATTTTGTTAATCCTAATGAAATAGAGGGCGATTTAGTCCCTTACATTATTGATTTAACTAAAGGGGGCGCTGATTATAGTTTCGAGTGTATTGGTAATGTTAAGGTGATGCGCCAAGCTCTAGAATGCTGCCACAAAGGTTGGGGTGAATCTATTATTATCGGTGTCGCCGGTGCTGGAGAAGAAATCAATACTCGACCGTTTCAATTGGTTACCGGACGGGTCTGGCGGGGTACAGCTTTTGGGGGAGCTAGAGGACGCACGGATGTTCCTAAAATCGTAGATTGGTATATGGAAGGTAAGATTAATATTGATGACATGATTACCCATGTCATGCCCTTAGAACAAATTAATGATGCCTTCGATTTGATGCATAAGGGTGAGTCGATTAGGAGTGTGGTGACGTTTGGATAGTTGTTCGCGTAGCGTGGCCAAAGGCCAAGGTTAATTCAGAGGTTTAAGGTTGAAGGTTTAAGGTTCAAGGTTTAAGGTTTAAGCGTTGAAGGTTTAAGGTTTAAGGTTTAAGCGTTGAAGGTTTAAGGTTTAAGGTTGAAGGTTTAAGGTTTAAGGTTTAAGGTCAAGAGTCTAGAGTCTACAGACCTGGAAACATTTCTAGTTCACAACACCCACCCTACACCCTACACCCTACTCCCTACTCCCTACTCCCCCATGACAATCAAGATTAGGAAATATCTGCTCAACAGGAGTCCCGTTAAATGGTTGCGCCGTCAGAATAATCGTGCCATCCTTTGCTATTACCCAGCCTTGGGCTTCGATAATCACTTTTTTGTCTTGACGGGGTCTGACTGTTCGCGATTCGTGGCCAAAGGCCTTTGCTTGCGCTTGTAATGGTTTTCTGGTGCTGGGTAACCTAGGACGAGTCCGCCACCTGACTGTTCTGTGGGCATTAATCACTGGATCCTCTGGAGTTGGTGGTAAACCGCCTTTGCCGGTAATGGTAAAGGAACTGCCCCCAGCAATTCTATTATTCTCAAAGCCACAAAGGTCATTGGCCAGGATCGCTTCTGCATCCACCAGGATTCCTGGCAATTCGTTTAAGCCTGAGGTCGGGTCTACCTGGGAGATGTTGAGAATTACGTCACCGTTGAAGGATGAGCCACGGTCGGAGGTGGAAGTAATGTCATTGTCTGGAGTTTCACGGTCTCGAAATTCTAAACCAAAGATGCCTTTGGCATTAATCTCAACACGACCTCCTGAGCCAATGGTAACATTATCTCCTTCGGCTTTTAGAGCATTGGCGGTGATGTCGCTATTTCCCAGACCGACTAGGGTATCAGTATCAATAAATATATTGCCCCCATCGGTATTCTGGGCGTCAGTTATAATCTTGCTTTCGTTGAGGAGTCGGATGTCACCAGCTTCCAGCCTAATATTGCTTTTGTCTCCTCCTGCTGTTTGTGCTGTGATTCTGCTATTGTTGTCAAGGAAGATGGAGTTGGCATTAATGTTTACTTCCCCGGCTGAAGTACCTGCTTCAAAGCTTCTAGCACTAACTTGTGCTCGATCAGAGATTATTAACTTGTCAGTGGTAATTTTCAAAAACCTTCCGGCATTTCCTGTCCCTTGAGCTTCAGTAAACAAGCCGCTAGGAAACTCACCATCGTCTAAGGTACCAGTACCAATGAGTTGAACACTAGAGGAGGCATTGACAGTCACATTTCCCCCGTCCCCTTCACCAACAGTGCCAGCTGAAACTTGTGCTCCATCTTTGACAATTAATTGCCCAGTGGCTATATTGACATCTCCCGCTTTTCCTTTCCCTTGAGTTTGAGTCAAAAAGCGGCTGACAAGCCTACCATCAGCTGAGGTACCAATCAGTTTAACCGTAGAGGAAGCATCTACAGTCAAATTTCCCCCGTCTCCTTGACCAAAAGTACTAGCTGAAACAACTGCTCCATCAGAGATAATTAACTCCCCGGTGGTAATACTCACATCTCTTGCATTTCCGGTCCCTTGAGTTTGAGTAAACAAGCCGCTGCGAAACCGACCGTCGGCTGAAGTTCCAATCACTTGAACAGTAGATTTAGCATCCACACTTAGGCTTCCCCCATCCCCTTCACCCAAAGTACCAGCTGAAACAACTGCTCCATCGGAGACAATTAATTGCCCAGTGATAATATTCAACTCTCCCGCATCTCCTGTTGTTCCCTGATTAGTTTGAGTAGACAAGGCACTGGGAAATCGACCATCGCCTGACCTACCAATAACTTGAACAGTAGAGTCGGCATTCACTGTCAAATTTCCGCCGTTCCCTTCACCAAGAGTCCTAGCTGAAACTTCTGCTCCATCAGAGATAATTAACTCCCCAGTGGTAATATTCAACTCTCCCGCATTTCCTTTTGAGCCTCGATTAGCTTGAGTAAACAAGCCGCTGGGAGCGCGACCATTGGCTGAATTTCCAATAACTTGAACAGTAGAGTCGGCATCCACAGTCAAATTTCCGCTGTCCCCTTCACCAAAAGTGCCAGCTGAAACTTGTGCTCCATTTTTGACAATTAACTCCCCAGTGGTAATACTGACATCTCCCCCATTTCCTTTTGAGCCTGGATTAGCTTGAGCACCCAAACCGCTGGTAAACTGACCATTGGCTGTCGTACCAATGAGTTGAACAATAGAGTCGGCATTGACACTTAAGTTTCCCCCATCCCCTTCACCAAAAGTGTCAGCTGAAACTTGTGCTCCATCTTTGACAATTAACTCCCCAGTGGTAATACTGACATCTCCCCCATTTCCTGTTGCTCCTGGAAAAACTATGGCTCCTAAGATGCTGATAGTACCATCAGGCGCACCAACCACTCGAACAGATTCAGTGGCATTTACTGTCAAATTTCCCCCCTGCCCTGAGCCTAATACATTCGCAAATATGCTAGAACCACCCTCAAGGCTGAGCTGAGAAACCTCAACCACTGTCCCACCGCCACTGCCACTCCCTTCGGTATCCGCAACAATAAAAGAGCGATCGCGTAAACTCACATTACCCCCCTGAATCTGGATACTCCCACCACCTTCACCACTGGTAATGACTCTAGCCCCTTGGGACAAACTAATATCCTGAAATGCTTGAACTCCTGAATAATCCAACACAAAACTAGTATCGGTTGGGGTCAATTTCACCACACTATTAGAACCAACACTCCCTAGCTCAATCCGTCCATCCAATGCACCTAGAAC
Source organism: Moorena sp. (assembly GCF_982860115.1). NCBI lineage: Bacteria > Bacillati > Cyanobacteriota > Cyanophyceae > Coleofasciculales > Coleofasciculaceae > Moorena > Moorena sp. The sequence goes on along the minus strand of NZ_CEYLVT010000121.1, from coordinate 929 downwards.
ACCACCAGGAATAGTAACCTCACCACCAATTAGCCCCAATGTTTGACCATCTGGTACCTGAAACAGACGAGACTGATTAGTAATAGTCCCTGGATTGGAACCATATTGCAACCCAGAGGGAATATTAATCGTCAACAACGGTTTTCCATTGGGATTTAATGTGCTGAAAACTGTGCCATCCTCAAACAACACACTATCAGCAGTACTCCCAAAAAATGACCCTCCCACATCCAGTCTGCTATTGGGACCGAAGACAATCCCATTGGGATTAATCAAAAATAAATTAGCATTACCCGATACGCCTAAAGTCCCCAAAATATTGGAAACATTACCTCCAGTTACCCGACTCAGGATGTTAGCAACTCCAGCAGGATTAGCAAAATAAACTCGCCCAAACTCGGCCACATTAAAATCCGAAAAGCTGTGGAAAAGATTACTCTCTCTAATCGCCCCACCTTCTATCAAATCCGCTAGGTCTCCGTTAACAGTAACATTGGGCGTTACCACAGAGCTTTCATTCCCCAGGGTATTATCTGGGGTAATTTGCCCTAATGCCGTAGTTGCAGCTAGTAGAGAATACAGCACAACGCTAGTTGCTGGCAAAAGTCGGTAAATCCGAGGTTTCATAGTAATCAATAAGCTACCGAATTCTCGAATTATTCCATAAAATAAATATCAGCTAAATATCAGCTTGATTGATTTACAAATTTTTTACTTCTAGTTTACGTATACTTTACTTATACTTTACAAAAACAGGTAGAAGTTGCCACAGTAGCGGTGATTACGGTAGTGGTTTTCCCCTTAAATAAAAGCTCAAAGTTGTCAGTATTCAGCTATCAGTTATCAGTAGAGTACGGTGGGCAAAGTAATCATTTCGTGACCTCAGGTGTGGGGTGTAGGGGGTGGGGTGTGGGGTGTGGGGTGTGGGG
>NZ_CEYLVT010000120.1:0-22560 GCF_982860115.1 Moorena sp. | reverse complement strand
CGCTGACCGCTGACCGCTGACCGCTGACCGCTGACCGCTGACCGCTGACCGCTGATGTTAAGCTTTGATGAATAGCATCATGGATAGCGCTAGCAAAAGTCTGAATCTCAGCACTATCGGGATTGTGTTCACTATCGAAGAGAACAGAAACTAGCACCCAAGTCTTGTTGCGATGGGCGATATAATCCCAGATTCGGGATAGGAAATCATCTGTAGTGCCCTGGGGTGATTGAAACCAGTAGGTTGCTGAACGTTTGCCGTCTTGCAGAGATAGCCACCGTGCTTTTACTGACTGATTGAGCAAGGTTGGCTTAATGGAGTCTACCTTGAAACCATTGCCCACCAAACATAATTCTGGTGGATGGTGAGCTTGCCAAGCGCTACTGGCCACCAACAGCATTGAACCGGAGAGATTACCATAAACAAACCGTTGCTTTTGAGCAATAGGTAAGCCAGGATTATCAAAAAATCGTTGTTCAGCTTCCGTTAGAGGTAGGGGTTCAGATACCAGTTGCTGGGGTAATTGAATCGATGCAATTGTTTTTACCTTCTCTTGAATTGGCTGAATTTGACCTACCAGCCCTAGAGCGATAACTACAATCAGCAGCCAAGTGATACTCTTAGACTTTTGCTGAAACTGATAGCTGATACCAGTCTTAACTAGAGCAGTAGCCTGGAGATGTCTGTTTTGTTTGTTTAGCCGCCACTGATCATCCTTTAGTGCCAGACCGGAATTAGAGCAATAGCCTAAATTTCCGTTTCGTAATGGGTTTTCTTTCTCCAAACTCCCTTGTTTCTTATCCTTACCCAGCAATGACAAATCCCTAAACACAGTTGTGGCCAACATCAAACCCCCGGAATTCTGAGGAACGGTTTGCAGCAGCATCCAACTGAAGGCACAAGCCAACATAAAACCAATCAGTCCGAGAGGTAGATGTAGCACTTCAGCAATTTGTTGCTGTTGCCAGACTTCTATAATCATGACTAACAGCAGCACCCGGATTGTATTAGCGATCGCTAACAGCACAAGATTTGCAGTACAAACCAGTAACCAACGTATTCCCAGCTGACGACGTTCTAACCAAGTTGCTGCCAGTAAAAACAAAGTCCCTGTCCACAAACTTTTCAGACCACTGCAGGGCAAATCTACCTGAGCAATGCCGTTTTCCATGACAATAATGTCGTGGGAAGAGATAGCTACAATGTGCCAAGCTGACAGCATCTGTTCCACAGCATGAGCAGTGATCACCCTTACTGGAAAACCCAAACCACTGTTAAACTCAGTGCTGAAAGGGACAACACAGGCAACTAAAATTGCAGCAGGTAACCCTTTACGCCAAAGGGATGGTGGGATAAACAAGCCCCATAACCCGTAGCTACCCAGTAGGAATAGGAGTAAGTTGAGTTGTGGGAGATACACCAACCACCTGAATGCGATCGCACTAATCCCAGACCCTAACATTAGCAACAGGGGATAGAGTCTTAAGGTCGGAGTTGCTGACACAGTTATAATTAAGCGATCGCGCCATAGCTGTACCAAACAAGCCATGAGCACAACACCGATTAGCATCAGATTTAGCAGTGATGCATACTTAAATGACTCAAATAGCCATTGCAGTGCCCAGATATTCCCCAAAAGCCAAGCCACTACCAGCACGATGGTGCTGGCGAGGTTTTGACCTCTGGGGGGATCTGAATTCATCCCAGCTGTCATAAAACGTTTCTCCTTCAGAGAAATAAAGTGTGCTAAAAAGGACTATCTATCGGGAGCTATCACTTATGCAGAGCATTTGTAAAAAAGCTATAGCCCCCTCATGGGTTTTAGCTTGCTGTGATAGTACATAGTTCATAGGTTCTGCCACTGTGACCGTAAGCAGTCAGCAGTCAGCAGTCAGCAGTCAGCTTAAAATAAACCTCTTTAGGGAGAATTTAATACTTCGAGATTAATCAGAATTGAAAGTCTGGGGAAAAGCTCATGGCGCGATCCGCACGCTAAGCGAACAACTGACCTAACAGAGATTAAAAGAATGCTTAACTCTTTTATTAAAAAGCTATTAGCAAAGTGCGCGCCGATGCGCATAAACTGATTGCTGTTCGCGTAGCGTGGCCTTTGGCCAATGGCTGATGGCTGATGGCTGATAGCTGAATGCTTAAGTAGCCCTTCAAATTACCAACCATTATATAAGCAATTTTATAAAACAGTAAAAAAACGGATATCTGATATCAAACTATTTTTAGGTCTAGACCAAAATTAGGTTAACTTCAGTTTAGCATCCCCCAATTTATGAAAGTTGTTTGTTTTTGTAACAATACTTTACACAATAGCTATGAATCAGACATTTGAACAGTTAAAGCAGCATAACTGGACTAATTTTATGACCCATCATTTACGGAATTGGTATGGGTCTTGGACAATTTATTCCCCTGAAGGTGAAGTGATGGAATCCTTTGTAGGTAGTCGATGCTCTATTAGTGATACTGAACAAACTCACATTACCCAAACTAACGTATATATGTATGACAATGGAACTGAAGAGGAGAAGGTTTACCAGAATACTCCCAATAGTTTAATCAATGGTTTAGCTGAAGAAACCGAGCAAGCATCATTTATGTATATGTTTGAGCAAGGCTCGGCTATTTGGACAGTAAATCGATTTGAACCAGGGGAGTTATTTGCAGTAGAGTTCTGGTTTAGATATCAAGAATTACGCCATAGTCTGCTAGTAATGTATAACTCAGATGGGGAATTAACTCAAACAGTCAGTGTCCGAGAAGAAGATTTGCAAAAGCCCTGTGATCATTGGACTCTTAACCCAGAGTTAATCCCCGATCGAGATATCCTTAATGGGGAAGAAGGATTAGCCATTACCCTTACCCCAGTCACCCAACTATCTCAGCCAACACCAACTTGTTTAGATTGGGAATATCCAGACCATCAAACTTTTTATTATCCAGATGGGATATCATTAAGTTATCCGTCCAAACTATTACCAGAAATGTCTTTCGTTGTGATTGGAGATTGGCAAGTTAATCCTGACATTAGACAACAACTGCTAGTTGATTATAATTCATCCGGTGAGTTATCGTGCTTAACCTTAAAGAGTAATAAGAATTATTTGACTAACCCTGAGCACCTATGACTACCAACTGCCTCTTCTATCCCGGACAACGTTTGAACCTGCCCAGGGTCGCTTCTTTCTAGAGCTTTGCAGCAATTGCTCGGGCGTCGGCTTGGATCTGGGCGGGTTTGTCAGCATCCATTGGCATCATTCACGTTTTGTATAATCAACTCACCAAAGCTTAGCTATAATTTATGCCACTAAAAATTGAGTATTTATACTCATGATCCAATTGGGATGCGCTCAAAATATCTAATACAACATTTCTATTTGAGTTGTAAACAGAATCCCTCAGAGAAAGGCAAGAGGCAAGAGGCAAGAGGCAAGAGTTAATAAACTATATAAGGATTTTTGGTAAAGTCAAAAACTATAATCCTTTTTTACAATTCATTTAGAAACACCATATTAAATGCGCCGGGTATTTCACTGCTTTCAGTCGATTCATTTAGCTATCCTTGACAGATTAGAGCAAATTTTCAACTTAACCAGTGGAGCATCAAGGGATTTTTCAGTTTCTTGGTGCTCCCTGCCAAAAATATTTTTACTGGTCTGACCAAAACTGCATAATGTAGGTATAATCAATCTAGGAGAGGCACAATAGTATCTAAAAGCGTAGATTGAAAAGGTACATTTTCACAGGGTAAACGCATCTTGTCAATAAGCTTGGTGTAGTTCTCAATAAACCCAGCCTTATTGCGTTAAGAATAGATTTTCTGCATATAGTGTTTATTTAATTTTAAAAACACTATATATAGGAATGAGCAAAATAGATGCGTTTGCATTGTAGATTGTCATACTTAATTGTGAGCAGTCGATCACAGACGTCTGTTTCATAAATAAACAACTTGAGGGTGATAAATACTATAGCTACATAAAAAAATTGACTTTCTCAAGAGGTCTAGTGGTGTCCCTTGAACAACTCGAAGCATTAACAGGATGTGAGGAGCATCTGCAGTTTGCAGCAGAGGTCATCGCTCACTCCGACATTTCTGAATTAGTACGTGCTCAACTCAACCAACAAATTGGTCGTATTCAGCAACGGCAACAAGACCCTAATCTTTATTTGGCAATAGTTGGCGAATTTTCCAGTGGCAAGAGTACCTTGATTAACGCCCTGCTGCGGGATGATTTGCTTAAAACATCTGCTTTGGTTGCCACATCTACTGCCACCCGACTACACCATGGCAATGATCTGATCGTAGAAGCCTCCTTCCAAGGTCCGCGTTCAGGAACACTCAAAACCAAGAAAAATGCCAAGCAAATCACCATTCCCTGGCTAGCGGGAGTTGATGGTATTGATACTAAACATTTTATTCATCTGCTCACCTCTGAGGATGAAGTAGCCAAAGAAGTGACATCTCTGAGCATCTACCATCCAGCTAGCTTCTTGGCTAACAACATTGTGATTATTGACACCCCGGGGACTAATGCCACAAACCCCAAACATGGAGCCATTACCCGCCAAATCATTGAAAGTGAAGCAGATGCAGCGGTTGTGGTGATTCCAGCTACCACACCACTCTCACAAACATTGGTAGATTTTCTCGCTGATTCACTACACCCCTTCTTGCATCGGTGCATTTTTGTGGTTACTAAAATGGATCAAATTCGTAAACGAGAACAGAATGCCCTAATCGTAAATATTGAAAATCGGCTCAAAAAGGCTTTGAATATCAACAAACCAGCTATCTTTGCTGCCGCGCCTCAGATTATCATTGATGACCTCACACCAGAAGAAGATATTCCAGCACATTTACTGCTCTGGCGAGACAGGTTCAGTGAGCTGGAAACCACACTACAGCAGAGACTTCGGCGCGAAAGAATCCTCACCATTGCCGAAAATGTCCTGCGTCTGTTGACCAGACTTTTGGAACAGTTAGAAGGTTATTTGCGTGGGTCGTGGGAGCAGTATAAAACTCGTCAAGCTGCCATTAAAAGTGAAACGATTCAAGACCTTAGTTTGTTTGCAGCTGAGCAGCATCAAGTCTGCCGCAACATAATTGAGGAGGCTAGCTCTCAAATAGCTCTAAGACTCAGTGTCTGCATTGCCGAACACCAAGAAATAACTCGCTCAAAGATTCATAATGCAATTTTGGATGTCAATAATTTGAAAGAACTCGATAGTGTTGTCAAAACCAAAGCTGAAGCTCTTTTACAAGAAAGTCAGCAGCTTCTCCAAAATGACCTCAAAAAAGAGTTTGATACACTGTCCCAAGGGGCACAAACAGCAGAACTTTACTTTGAGCGCAAATTTTCTGAGGCATACCGTCGCCTTGAAGCTCTTGGAAATAATTTTAGGGTAACCCCAAACTCAAAGAGTAGTAGCGTACAACTTAATACCTCCGATGTTTTTGTGTCAATGCAGTCACGGCAAAGTGAACTAGACCAGAACGATGGTAAAACGGTCATCAAAGGTGGGGCAACAGGGGCAGTAATTGGCAGCTTGATTCTGCCTGGTGTAGGTACTGTTTTAGGAGGAGCAGTTGGCGTTTTTATATCTGGTTTTTTTATGCCTTCTCTTGATCAGCGCAAACAAAAGCTTTGGGAGCAACTATACCCTAACCTTGATAGTTACTTTCAGCTTGCCAACACACAAGCTCAAGAAGCTATGCAGACCTACGCCCGAAAAGCAATGGTTGCACTAGACCAGCAAATTGATCAGTACATCACACAATATAAAGAAGTTGTTGATATAATGCTGGAAGAACAAAAAGAGGAATTGCAGAGGTTAAATCAGTTACAAATCTCAATTCAAAGCAATCTCTCAGAGATAGAGCAGCGTAAACAGGGTTTGTCTGCACAACAGCAAAGATTAGCAGAAATTTCTGTATAAGCTATGTGGAGAGGCAATATGTTCGACGACATCATTTATACAACCATCAATAATGAGTCTGGCTGGGATCAGACTATGGCTATAGATGAATTGGCTACAGAGGGAACACTCCCATCAGAGATGGTATCCTCAGAAATCGAGAGTAACTGGAGTGACAGTCTAGATACTGATCTTACTAATGAAGTCGAGAGTAACTGGAGTGAAAGTCTAGATACTGATCTTACTAATGAAATCGATAGTAACTGGAGTGAAATTCTAGATACTGATCTTACTAATGAAATCGAGAGTAACTGGAGTGACAGTCTAGATACTGATCTTACTAATGAAGTCGAGAGTAACTCTACTCAAAGTCTAGATACTGATGTTACTAATGAAATCGAGAGTAACTGGAGTGACAGTCTAGATACTGATGTTACTCACGAAGTCGATAGTAACTCTACTCAAAGTCTAGATACTGATGTTACTAATCAAGTCGAGACTAACTCTACTCAAAGTCTAGATACCGATGTTACTAATCAAGTCGAGACTAACTCTACTCAAAGTCTAGATACTGATGCTACTCATGAATTAGCAACAGATACAGTTAACCAGTCCGAGAGCAAGATTCATGGGGATGAAAATCTCGACACCGAGGCCGCTAATAGCTCAGCAACAGAAATAGCTCAACAGCCAGAGACGGCATCATCAGAGGCTGAGAGTGAAGCGAGTGTAAGTCAAGAGACCGAGCTAACTAATCAATCGGCAACTGACTCTTGGCAAGAAACCACCTCTAAGATGCCAGTTGAAGATACACCAAATGCTGAGAGTGCTAACTCAGAAACAGCATCTCCAGAGCTGTGGAGCAGTGATGAGCTATTGAATAAGCTAGAGGAACTTGACTCTATTAAATGGTATCACCATCGCACAAGTTGGCCTCCCAATGAAGCCTTCAACGGTGTAGGTGAACCACATCTAGATGCTAAATTTTGGCAGCCACAAACTGATCCAGCTTCCTGCGCTGTAGTTACCCAACTGGAAGTCTACGAATCCCTCAAAGGAGTTAAATTGCCGGAAGAAGCCATCTGCCAGGTCGCTGAAGCGAATGGCTGGTATGACCCTAACACAGGTACACCACAGCACGATGTAGGTAAAGTTTTAGAAGCATGTGGGGTGGAGACAGAGCAGACCTATGATGCGACTTTGGTTGACATTTATGATGCCTTAGAGCGAGGTGACAAAGTGATTGTTGCTCTCGATGGTAATGAGATTTGGCATCCCCTTAGGGATGCATCAACAAGTATGCCCATTGAACAACCGGCGGATTTTGGTCACACAGTCTGGGTTACCGGCATTCACCAAAGTCAAGATGGATCAATAAAAATCTTCATTAATGACACTGTCACAACTGACGGTCAAATGAAGGTTGTCGATGCCTTAGATTTTCTCAATGCTTGGAATGATTTTGGCAACCATCTGGTTGTAGCAAAAGCCCCCATGACGTGAACAATCCTGTAGCAGGAGCATCAGACATGACAATTGATAGAGATTTACTCAGCCAACTTTCAGCTCGAACACTCTCAGAACCTAAGGGAGTTGAAGCTTTAATCGGTGGCATCCATCGTCGCCCAGGTTTGCGAGAGTGGGTCACATTGGAATCAGTAGCCCTAGCGCCAGTACCACTGAAGCGTGGAGACCGTTGGCGAATTCTCACGCTATTAGCGGTTCCCATAGAGCTTGATAATAGGTCGGCAGGGTTAAAGCTTCCTTGGGCAGCGATAGAGTGGGTTTGGCCAGAGCAAGTAGTGGCTCAAACAATTCACTTGCGTTGGTATGAAGAAACAGCGGCATTGGGAAATAGTCCAGGTGATACTAGGTTCCCATTGGAGATAGAAGAACAGACTCGTCGTCAGAAGGCTCTATTCCTAGTACTCGATAAGTTTCTCTCATCTAATCCCAACCAGCAAGCTAATCTCTCTAGTTTAGCTCCACACTATGCTGGACTTCTGCCAGAGGCAGTCTATCCCTATTACTGGGCTTTGATTCCTAGCAGTAAGCAATGGTTGCGCCCTGATGTCTCAGCTTTTGTATTGCCCTCTGCTGAGTCGAGTAGTGAGCCATCTACACAAAACCAGAAAGCAGAGGTTCCAGTCCCTCCACTGCGGGCATTAACCCCTCCCACTGATTTAACTAAACAGGTAAAGTCTTGGCTGCGCCAAAGTCTGATGTTGGCCGAAGCCCAAGAGCTACAAGAGGTTGTTACTGACCTGCAAGGTTTGGATCATCGGCTAGGTTTGCCCGGTTTCCGACTGGCCTTCGTTGGTGAATTCAGTCGTGGTAAAAGCACTTTGATTAACCGTCTATTAGAGCAAGCACTCTTGCCAGTTGGTAACTTGCCTACAACTGCTACTCTGATCTCCATTGTGCCAGGATCAAAAGACACTATGGAAGTGCGTTTTCCTCAAAGGCTCCCGGAGGTGCGACCCTTGCAGGAAGACTCATGGCAGGACTTGCTGGTTCCTGACCCAACAGCTAACAATCAAGATATCTTGGCGCAAGTGCGGCTGACGTTGAATCACCCGTGGTTGCAAAAGATTGATGTTGAGTTAATTGACACACCAGGAGCTGGAGACCTTACTAGTCGTCGTGCAGCTCAAGTCTTTAGTTTACTAAGTCAGTGTGATGCAGCGGTAATGTTGGTCAGTGCCACTCTGCCTCTTAGTTTGACGGAAGTGGCTTTTCTAGAGCAAGAGGTAATTGAGCGTAATATACCTCGTGTTTTAGTTGTTGTTTCTAAACTCGATACTATCCCTGAGGAGCAAAGAAGCAGTGTCCTGGCAAATATTCGCCAGCGGATTGCCGGAATCTCCGCAAAAATCCCTGTTTTGCCCTTGCATCCAATTGATCAAGCCACATCAGAGGTACAGGCATTGGAAGCTGTACAAACTGAAATTGAAATGATGGTCGTTAAAGGAGAGCGCAGAGTTTGGCGTAGCCGACAAGTAGCTGGTCAACTGGTGCAGCGTCTTGAACAATTGATAGACATTGGAAAAGCAAAGATTACTATTGCTCAAATGGATATTGCCGAAAAAGAGAAGGCTTCACAGCAGGCAAAAGCAGCAATGCAGAAGGCTCAGTTGGGTTGGGAGGAAATTCGGCTAAAACTAGACCAGCGACGGCTCAGGTGCTACAAAAACAACCTACAACCAAAAATTGTCAGCGCTAAAACCGATTTACTAGAGCGTCTCACCTTTGAACTCAAGAAGACACCCAATCCAAAAACTTGGTGGAAGCAAGACTTGCCTTTCCGTCTTCGGCGAGAATTCGTTGTTCTTAGTCGAAAACTAGAAAATTCACTTATGAAAGTGCTTGCTCAAGACATAGAGTGGCTTCAAAAGGAGGTATCAACAACTTTCCCTACTCAAACCTATCGAACCACTGTTGATGCTTCAGCGACCCAAGAAATTTTGCCTAGTTTTCGAGATTTATCCCTGGCTGATGTCCGACAGTATCGATTATTAACAAGAATTGGTAGCAGTGGTGCAATGATTAGCAGCTATGTTCTCGGTGGACCTATTGGCATCGTTACCAGTACTATAGTCTGGATTTTAGGAGAACAAATCATCAATAAAGAACTTGAAGAACAAAAAACGTTATTAACTCAAGAACTGCGATGTGTTATCGACAAAGCTATTCATGAATACTGTCGAGGCATTGGCGCATCTCTGGGTCAGTTATACAAGCAACTTGCTGAAGAGACCAAACAAGAGCAAATAGTGTGGAAGCAGTCCAAAGCTCTTGCCATTCAAACCAATGGAGTTAATCAGGATGAACAAGTGTGGGAGCAAATGATTAATAATGCTTTGACTATAAAAACTGAGATTATCCAAGCCCTGAAAAAATAAGTTAATTTAGATGAGGAAACTACCATGACTAGTTCAGGTTACCAGCAGCAATACGAATATTTTCAGGACAAGCGCAAAATCCTTGAGTCTTTAATGGAGAAGCAATTATATATTTTCAATTCTCTCAACATGACTGGCTGGGAGGATACACTTCATTCCTTAAAAGAACGAGTTCATTCTGATAATTTTAAGGTACTAGTACTGGGAGAGTTTAAACGGGGGAAAAGTACCTTTATTAATGCTCTCCTTGGGAATGAAATTTTGCCAGCTTATGCTACACCTTGTACAGCAATTATTAACGAAGTTAAATGGGGAGACTCTCCAAGCGCTTTACTTCACTATGAGCAGTCTAACGATGGTTCAAAGCTTCCACCTAAACCAGTTTCTATAGAAGATATTGAGCAGTATGTTGTCATTCAAGATGATCAGAATGAAAAAGAAGCTATTCACAGTAATCCTTATGAAAAACTAGAGCTATTTTGGCCCCTAGAACTCTGTCAAAATGGGGTAGAAATTATTGACTCTCCTGGTCTTAATGAAAATGATATTCGTCAGAAAATTACGACGGATTATTTATCTAGAGTTGATGCCATACTTTTTGTTCTTTCCTGTGAAGCCCTAGCCTCTCAATCTGAACTTAACTTTATTGACAATACCTTAAGAAGTACAGGACATGAAGACATATTCTTTATTTGCAATCGTTTCAATCTGATTCGGCGTAAGGAGCGAGAGAGCATCAAAAAACGTGCGTTTTCTCAGTTAGCACCACGCACTCAACGGGGTAAATCAAGAGTATTTTTCATTGATTCTCTTGATGCTCTAGAAGGACGTCTTGATGGTGATGAACAACAAGTTGCAAGGTCAGAGATATCCCAAGTCGAGGACGAACTGGCCAAATTTTTAGCGACCGAAAAAGGGCGAGTAAAGCTACTAGGAGCAGCAATGGAACTAAGAGCAGGAATTCGCGAGGCGCGGCGAGTCATTCCTGAACGAGAAACGTTACTCCGAACAGATATCAATACTCTCGAAAGGCGGTATGCGAATGCTCAGGAACCACTAAGACAATTAGAAAGTGAACGGCAGCAAATCGTTACTCGCATCTCTAACTTTCTGGAAGATACGAAGCTTGCTGTAAAAGACCAAGCTTTAGATTTTTATCGTGAACTGACTGACCAAAAAATTTCCGAGTGGGCCAAGAACTACACTATTCAACAGCCGGTGGAGTTTTTCAAACTAGAGTTTATGACCGCACAGATAGAAAGGGTAGTTACGGAAGTAACAGAATATCTTTCTAGTCAAATCGAAAAGGATTTGTCAAACTGGCAACGCTCACAGCTACAACCCCTAATCACTCGCCGTCTGGAAAGTCTCAGGACTGAACTCAATACCAAGGCACAGGAATTTGTTCGTAAACTGGATGATTTGCGCTTACAGATTACCGGAACTTCTGTTTCCCCCACAGCCGTTGATCCAGAAAAGAAGGTTTCTGCTATCGAGCGATTGCTGGCTGCTGCTGGTGGATTCATTACTGGTGGTTGGGGTTCAGCCGCCCTCGGAGCTGTCTTTGGCTATGAGGAAATGCTCAAAAGTATCTTGCCACAGCTAGCAATCGGTATTACAACTATTCTACTAGTTGGTTTAAATCCTTGGGTACTCATTCCGGCGATGATGGCAGGCGGTATGATTCAAGGTGTGTTCAAGATGAAGTCAACTAACGAGAAAATTAAAAAAGTAGTGGTTCAAGAATATGTAAATCAAATTCGCCAATCAAGTTACCAAAAATCTGATCAGATTGCTAATGCAGTTATTACTGAGCTTAATGAAGTCAAAAATACTGTAGATCGGGGACTCGGCAAGGAAATCCAAAGCCTTCGAGACCAAGTGGAATCAGTCTTTACTGAAAAGCAAAAAGGACAGGTAAATGTAGATCAAAAATTGGGTGAATTGCAGTCAATATCTCAGCAACTGAATTTAGTGGAAAGTCAGCTAGATGAGCTGATCAATAGCTTGATTATCTAGTGCTACTGCAACGAAATGGAGTGGCGAGTGAGGAGTTATCAACTCATAGCTAACTGGTAGCTCATGATCACTAAAGGTTGCAACTGGCAACGCGAGAGAAAAGGGCTATCACCCAACCACCCACTAAGGGGTTCCCCCTAGAATGGAATCGACGCCAAAGGGGAATTGAAGACCCACAAGGAAGATGCCCTGCCGGAGCAGAATGGTTGAAGGTCAGGTCAGGGTAGAACAACCATTTTGTTTCATTATTGTCTCCTTTCAAACACCATCCAACCTGCTCACTAAAGAGGCAATAGGTTTCCCAGTTGGAGTCAGGGGTTCCCCCTACACTTTCCCAAATACACTTCTGTACACTAAAACCAAAGTGGCCTTTGGAGTATTTTACCCAAAGCTGGTCGATGGTACGCAGGTCTTGGCATGGGAATTTATTGATTGATTCTGGGTCAAGCCAACCTTTCTTTCCTCGACTGCTAGCCTTGAGCATAACTCTTTCGGTTTCTTGGTCAGCTTCTTTCCACATCTTCGCTGCTAGCCAGCCACGCAGTCTAGTGTAGTCTATCTCGCGCTCAGAACACAGCTTAACTTCAGAATCAATCCGTATCAATTGCTCAGCAAAATTTTTTAAATCCAGGTTGCCAGGTTTTGCTTCACAGGCTTTTTTGATCAGTTCTGGTACTCTATTTTGAGATTCTGCCCAAGCTATTAACTGAAAGATTATCTCAGATAAATTACCATTGCTGGCGATGGTATGTAAATTTTTGTCTAACTTAAAGCGAACCATCTGCCGCAACTCAGAAGGGGTGTGGAAAGCACTCTCAAGGGCTTTTTGTAAATCTTCGTATTGTTTACCACTTAGTTCCATAGCTTTTTGTTTGACACTCCCTCACTCTCAGTGATCGCGTCCTAAAAAGAAGCAACATTGTTGATCGTCTTACCCAGAAAGTAGATAACCCTTGGGGGATGTGGTAAGCTAAAACGCATTTAAAATGGGTTTTAGCAATGGCAAAAGGCAAAAGGCAAAAGGGGAGTGGATTCTATATTTTTTAGTTAATTTGAATAATATACAGTACCGTTATTTTTCCTTAGGAAGTGCTAAAAATTATCAACGAACAGATTTAATTATAGTTGAGAGCTAGAGTATCAGGGGTAGAGAGGAGATAATCGAAAACTAGTTCTTACCGATTCCCAATTCCCGATTCCCGATTCCCAATTCCCGATTTAACACTCATGAACTAGTTAAATCAGCCAGTTACTCTAACTTCATAGTTCACGGTTCCTAGCCAAGACATCCCAGGTATTTGGTATGGCTTGAATAGTAAACTATCTAAGTTACCATACTTTACTATATGCTTGATAAAATGTTGAGAACCTTTAAAAATATCAACACTATTAGGTATAGAGTTATCTTCTGAACCTAAATTTAGAGGTAACTTAGCTAAATCCTTGAGAGACTTTAACGACTCATAGGCTGAAGAAAACTGAATATAGGTAGAAATAGCGCTACGCATTTTTGAATCAAGCCCAGCCGGATTCTTAAGTTTATCTTCTTCAATAACTCCGCCAAAACGCTTTTTAAGAAACGTCCTAACATTGTCTGAGTAGGACTTGGAATTATACTGATAAATCGCCTGAGTAATAGAAGATTGCTTACCAGAGTTAATCATTTCTCCTACCACGTAAGCTGCAATATCCGCAGTATAATCAGAATCTCTGGCTAACCTATCCAAAGCTTCTTCGACACTGTTAACATCTATGTTGTCATTGGGGTCTCGATAGGCCACAATAGCCGAACCAATATCTCCAGCCCATGAGGTATGGTCACCAGTCCAGCTAGTGAAATCTGACCATTGGAATCCAGGCTGATTAATTTGATCAGAAAGGGAACCGATAAAATGACCAAAGTCAGTAATTTCACCACTTAATATCAATTCATTGATATTGAGTTTTCCTTCAAATTCATCTCGAATATACTCTTGGTGATACCCCGTAGCTGTACTCCATAACCGACTAGTATATGCCTTCTTAGTGTACCCACGCAAATGATTAACAATTTCATAAGCGGATTTACCAGAGTTCTCACGTTCAATTTTCTCGATGAATTCCAATGCTTCTTGTAGTTTAGACATAGGTTTCAACTAGATTAATCCCTCTTAGTCATACTGTAACCTACGTCTTGGATTTGTTAGATTCCGGATTTCTTGGGCAGATTTAGGTTTGAAGGTTGGATGGTTGGATGGTTGAAGGTTGGATGGTTGTTTGGTTGAAGGTTGGATGGTTGAAGGTTGTTCGCGAAGCGTGGCCTTTGGCCAAGGTTGTTTGGTTGAAGGTTGTTCGCGAAGCGTGGCCTTTGGCCAAGGTTGGATGGTTGAATGGTTGAAGTTTGTTCGCGAAGCGTGGCCTTTGGCCAAGGTTGGATGGTTGTTCGCGTAGCGTGGCCTTTGGCCAAGGTTGAATGGTTGTTTGGTTGTCAGGTTGTTCGCCTTTGGCGTTCGGTGAAGGGTAGGTTGTTTGGTTGAAAGTTTGGAAGTTTAATAACCTGTAACCTGTAACCGCGTCACCTGTAACCTGTAACCGCGTCACCTGTAACCTGTAACCTTCAACCTATAACCTTCAACCTATAACCTTCAACCTTCAACCTTCAATATTTAAGCTTCAACCTTCAACCTTCAACCTTCAACCTTCAACATTTAACCTTCAACCAAATAAAATTTCTAGATTCTACCGCATCGCAGCAGTGGGGGGCAAAACTAAGTTAGGGTTTGACCCCTGCCCATGACCGTTAAGGGTGCCATTATCAGGATTATCTTGGAGTAAAGCCTCCCGAATCATCCGAGCAATTACTCGCTGTGCCAAACTACCAGCAATTTTTTGTCCCATTTCCTGGGTCTCCTGTTTTATCAACACTTGAGGAATAACTGGCAACAATTGCATTAGGTCAAAACCAGGAGTGTCTTGTAAAATTTTCCAAATCCGCTGGATATTCTCAGTGCTTTCGGGTTTATCTTCTGGCTTCTTGTCTTGATCTTCTTTATTATTTGTTTCTAAGCCTAGACGTTCCTGCAAGGCATAACTGACGTTATCCAAGGTCTGTCGTCCAAAGCTATCGATAGCCTTGACAATCTCATTGACCAAGTGCTCCCGGATAAAGGCTCCTCGCTCTGAAAAAATAAAGTCTAGGGTCTGATCTAAGACTTGATTAATATCATAATCTGGAGAATTTCCAGCATTGCGCAACAGGTTTTCCAGACGGTTCCAACGGAAACCCTCATCCTTGAACAGTAAATCCCTTAAGGATGCCCGTAATTCCGGTGATGGATCCGTCAATAGGCGCTTGGCTACATAAGGGTAGGCTTTACTGAGTACTTTGAAATCTGGCTCAACATTAATGGCAATCCCTTCTAAGGTGACGAGGGAGCGAATAATCAGGGCATAGTAAGCGGGTACCCGGAAGGTATACTCATACATCAACGCTGATAACTGGTCAGTGATACTCTTGAAGTTGAGTTCTGCCACACTGGCTCCCAAGGCATTATTAAAAACGTTGGCTAGGGCAGGAATAATTGGTGTCAGGTCTGTATCTGGGGTCAGAAACTCAAGCTTCACGTAGTCATTGGCCAAACCAGGGAAGTCACGATTGACCAGATGCACAACAGCTTCAATCAAACCATAGCGCTGATAGGTCTTGACTTGGCTCATCATCCCAAAGTCAATATAAGCCAGCTTGCCGTCAGAGGTGGCTAACAGGTTTCCAGGGTGAGGGTCAGCGTGAAAGAATCCGTGTTCCAGTAGCTGTCGCAAGGAACAGTTTACCCCAACTTCAATCAAGTGCTTGGCATCAATGCCTTTAGCCTTGATTGTTTCCATATCCGTCAGCTTACTACCCGTTATCCATTCCATAGTCAGGACACGACGCCCAGTGTACTCCCAGTAAATTCGGGGAACATAAATTTCTGGTAGTTTGCCGTAAAGCTCGGCAAAGCGTTCAGCATTGCGCCCTTCATGCTGATAGTCCATTTCTTCAAAGATCCGGGCACCAAACTCATCCATGATGGCAACCAGGTCACTGCGCACCCGCTTGACATTATTTTGTACCCACTGTGCCAGACGGCGTATAATGTATAGATCGAGGGTAATTTTATGTGCCAATCCTGGTCGCTGTACCTTGACCGCAACAGTTTCCCCAGTTTTGAGTTTGCCCTTATACACCTGCCCTAAGGAAGCCGCTGCCACAGGCTTTTCAGTCAGTTCAGCGAAAATATTTTCCGGGCGATCGCCTAATTCTTCCTCAATAAATTTATAAGCAACCTCATTCTCAAAGGCTGGGAGTTGGTCTTGTAACAGGGTCAACTCATCCAAGAAAACTTGTGGGACTAAATCCGGTCGTGTGGAAAGAGCTTGTCCGATTTTAATGTAAGCTGGCCCTAGGTCGGTTAAAATTTCCCGCAGCTGAATCGCTCTGCGCTGGTTCTTGGTAACATCCCGACCGCGAAACCGATCCCACCACAGACCTAGAGCAAACGATATAAATGAAGAAATAATCGTGAAAGACCGCCCTAGAACTTGCAGGTATGCCTTGTGGTACTTGGCTGCGATCGCGGAAGGGTCGTACCGTGGTTTTTCTGTTTCCAAGACAGAGGATTCCGTTGTCGAGCTCAACTCTTCCTCAACTGAGCTCTGATTTCCCGACACTGGTACCACTGACCTGTCCGCATCAGCCTGTGAGTCTAGTGCTTGAACAGAAGTTGGGGAAACTGTTTTAGGATTCATAAGAAGATATTTCCGACGGACCAACAGAAGCGATTCTGTAAACTATTGTAACAAAAGGGGGATATCATTAAAACTTAATAAAGGTTCGGCAATCTTCATAGCAGAATGGTGGAATAACCCATGCCTGGGTAAGAATACTGATTTTTAGTGGACACTTGACGATAAACTGAATGGTGAACGCTCAACGATTACTAGAGTTAACCCTTAGACTTCAATTGGGTATTAGGGTGTGACTTTTCGGAAATTGTTACAAAATGTGTTTAATATCACAATTTTCCCAACAGTGAATTTTGCTCAATGTTACTTTATTTGCGAATTCACAACTTTGCCTTAATTGACCACGTAGAAGTGGAATTCGGTGCTGGTCTAAATGTGTTGACTGGGGAAACCGGTGCGGGTAAGTCCATTATTTTGGATGCCATTGATATTGCCCTGGGAGGAAAAGTCACCAATCGGCTGATTCGCACAGGGACTAAACGGGCTTTGGTAGAAGCCACCTTCTCGGTAGATAACCCCTTGATAGCCTGGTTGAGTGAGCAAGAGATTGACTTACTTGATCAAGCCGATTTAGTCTGTAGCCGAGAGATTACCGCAACAGAGAAAGGCATGCGATCGCGTTCTCGGGTCAATGGCACGATAGTTAATCGGCAACTGATGGAGGGACTGCGTGAGCGCTTGGTAGAAATTACTGCTCAGGGTCAAACCATACAGCTAATTGTGCCAGCACGCCAGCGAGGGCTACTCGACCTTTACGGCGGTTCCGTTGTGATCCAACAGCGAGATCGAGTGGCATCTGCGTATATAGCTTTTCAAGAGGCCAAGAAAGCTCTAGAGACACAGCAAAAGTCTCAGCAAGAACGCCTACAACGTCTGGACTGGTTAGAGTATCAAATTCAAGACCTCAGTGCTGCCAACCTGAGCGCTCCTGACGAACTTGAACAGCTTGAACGTGAACACCAGCGTCTGAACCATGTTGTGGAACTCCAACAGAGGAGTTACCAAGTCTATCAAGCACTTTACCATAATGATCAGGGTACAAAAGCAAGTGCTGACTTATTGGGTCAAGCGGAAAGTACCTTACAGGATATGGTAGACTATGATAGTCAATTGCAACCTCTACTAGACTTAGTCAGTGGAGCATTGGCTCAGGTGGTGGAAGCTGCCCATCAGATTAATGCCTATGGAGATGGACTAGAGACTGATCCGGAACGTCTCCAAGTGGTGGAGGAAAGAATTGGGGTTCTTAAACAAATTTGCCGCAAATATGGACCAACCCTTGCTGAGGCAATCGCTCACTATGAGACCCTACAGGCAGAACTGGAAGAATTAGGCAGTGAAGGTGCATCTCTAGAAGAATTAGAGACAAATTACGCATTGAGTCAGGAAAACGTGACCAATGAATGTGAGCAACTGACAAAATTGCGCTATAGGGCTGGGTCAGAACTTGAAAAACAGCTGGTTAACCAGTTAAAGCCCTTGGCTAGGTCGAAGGTAAAGTTTACAGTGGAAATCAGCCCCATTGTCCCCACGGCAGCTGGTGGAGATCAAGTCACCTTTTACTTCTCTCCCAACCCCGGAGAACCCTTGCAACCTCTTGCTAAGACGGCTTCCGGTGGAGAGATGAGTCGATTTTTACTGGCACTGAAAGCTTGTTTTTCCAGGAGTAATGAGCCAGGAACAACCTTAATTTTTGATGAAATTGATGCTGGGGTGTCTGGTCGGGTAGCAGGAGCGATCGCAGAACGACTCTACCAACTCAGTCAACGGCACCAAGTTCTTTGTGTGACTCACCAACCGTTAATTGCTGCGATGGCAGACCAACATTTTAGGGTGGATAAACAGGTGATTGCTCAACCGATTTCTAGCATTTTAAAACAACCATCTTCCCCTCAAGGTAACTGCTCTAGCAGTACTCAAGTAGTTACCCAACTTTCCGAATCGGGAATGCCCGATATTCGAACTGTAGTCAGGATTAGCCTCCTGAATCATCCCCAAAAGCGGCAGGAAGAAATCGCTCAGTTAGCTGGTGGACAGTCGGCTCAAGATGCTATGAATTTTGCGGCTTCCTTGTTGTCCCAAGCTGCTAGCTGGCGTAAGACATGCACAGTGGGAAAACAGGACCTTGACTAAACAACGAAAATTCGAGAGAGCTAAATGTGAAAAGTTGAGAGGTTGTGATGCATTAGTTTAATAGTTGGATCGCAATTGATTAATTAAGCTACTGACAAATTAATCTAGAATGCACTATAATCCAGTCAGGCCATGTTTAACTCTCAATCAGAAAAAATCTACTCAGCGGCCAGCATAGAAGGTGCTCTCTAGGTAATCAACAGATTAGCCTTAAACCCAGATCAATTCGGTTAACTGGCTCTGACGAGTCAAGAAGTATCAATCTAAGAGTCAATAACTTTAAAAAAGACTCTATCATTAGATCGCTTCAGCATTCGCAAAAGCTTTAGCGCAGGATAATTCTATGGTAGCTGCATCTGTTTATCAACACAATTCAAATCAGGTGGAAAAGGGGAGCATATCTGAGGCAAATTCCTCAGCAGCCGGTTCGCTAGTTGCGGCGGGACAAGGGATATCTAACTTTCTGGCACCTTTAAACCGGGAAAGTTTAAAACACGTAGTCCCAAGTGTAGAAAGCGCACTCCAGATCGTCAATCAAACCCTGTCGATGCTGGACGCTCTACTGGAAAACCAAGATTTTGAGAAGGTTCTCCAGGAGATTTTGAATGCGATTACTCTTAAGACGGCAGAGTTAATGAATGCCGACCGAGTAACAATATTTTTTCTGGATGAAGACAAGCACGAACTTTGGTCGGTAGTGGCAAAGGGAGAGGGAAACAACACCTTAGGAGAACTGCGATTTCCAGCTGATAAGGGCATTGTTGGTGAAGTAGCTACTTTCAAACGGGTGGTTAACGTTCCATACGATTTTTATGATGACCCTCGTTCTAACACTGCCAAAAAATCTGACCAAAAAACTGGATATCGCACCTATACTCTGCTAGCATTGCCCCTGTTGAATCGACAGGGGGATTTAGTTGCTGTAGTACAATTACTGAATAAGGTCAAAAATTCCTATACACAGAATGCTTCCTTAAACGAAAAAATTGATCAAGAGGGCTTTACTGACGAAGATCAAAAACTGTTTAACGATTTTGCCCCGTCGATGCGGCTGGTTCTGGAATCCTCGAAGTCATTGTACCGAGCTACCCAGAGACAAAGAGCTGCAAACGCACTGATCAAAGCTACAGAATCCCTCAATCTCAGCAGTTTGGATCTAGACGAAACCCTCAAGCGGGTGATGGATGAGGCGAAAACGCTGATGAAAGCCGACCGTAGTACCCTGTGGCTAATTGACCGAGAGCGTAATGAACTGTGGGCGCAAATTCCCCAAGCGGATGGTTCCTCCCAAGAAATCCGGATCCCAATGGGGGTTGGCTTTGCCGGGAAGGTAGCTCAAAGCGGTGAAGCTCTAAATATTCCTTTTGACCTCTATGATCATCCCAATTCTAACAATTCCAAAAAAGTTGATCAGGAATCTGGTTATCGCACCTGTAGCCTGTTGTGTATGCCAGTGTATAACTCCAATCAAGAGTTAATCGGTGTAACCCAACTAGTCAACAAGAAAAAGACCGGTGACTTTGAGCCCTACAATCCAAATGATTGGCCGAAAGCTCCCGAATGCTGGAAAGCAAGTTTTAATCGAATTGATGAAGACTACATGAAGGCGTTCAATATTCAAGCTGGGGTAGCCATACAGCGAGCCAAACTGTTTGCCACCATTAAACAGCAGGAACAAATTCAGCGGGATATGCTGCGCAGTCTCAGTAATGGGGTTATTTCCACCGATAAAACCGGTAAGATTATCGCTACCAATGAAAGTGCCAAGAAATTGCTGGGGTATTACCCTGGAGACAGCTTGGAGGGGTTATCGGTTAGTCAGTTGATTAACATCAAAGGCGGAAATTTTGCTCAATGGCTCCAGAATGCTTTAACTGCCAAGACGGAAAAAGACAGCCGTCAGTACTACCCCGACCAAACCCTGATCTCACAGGGGTTAGAATCAACCAAGCATTGTGTGAATCTCTCGATTAACTCTATTGCTGATGCCAGTGATCAAACCCATGTCTATGGTGCGTTGGTAGTCATGGATGACATTAGTGATGAAAAACGCCTCAAGACTACCATGTATCGCTACATGACCCAGGAGTTAGCAGAGGAGTTACTTAAGCTTGATGACCATAAATTAGGAGGCGATCGCAAAGAGGTATCAGTTCTGTTCTCAGATATTCGTGGCTATACTGCCTTGACCGAAAGTTTAAAGGCAGAAGATGTCGTGGGTATGCTCAACGACTATTTTGAGTCGATGGTGGATGCAATTTTTGAATATAAAGGTACCCTCGACAAATACATTGGCGATGCGATAATGGCTGTTTTTGGTTCGCCCTTGCCCCAAGAGGATCATGCTTGGAGAGCAGTGCAAACTGCCTTAGAGATGCGCCACCGTCTCAAAGAGTTTAATCAACAACGTGTTAAGGCTAATCGAAAACCTTTAAAGATCGGGATTGGCATAAACTCTGATAGCGTCATTAGTGGTAATATGGGTTCAACTAAACGAATGGAGTTTACCTCTATTGGTGATGGAGTCAATTTAGGTGCTCGCTTGGAAACGGCTAGCAAGCAATACGGTTGTGACATCCTAATTAGTGAAAATACTTACAGAGCTTGTGTTGATCAGATCTGGGCTAGGGAATTGGACAAGGTAATTGTTAAGGGCAAGACCAAGCCAGTATCCATTTATGAATTGGTGGGCCTAAAATCTGAACCGATTTCGGAGTACAAAGCACGAATCATTGAACATTACTACAAAGGCCGTCAGTATTACCTCCAGCGACAGTTCGCCCTTGCCATGGGTGAGTTTGGCACCATTCTAGAAAAATATGACAAACATGACCGAGCATCTGTATTGCACCTGAACCGTTGTCAGCGTTTTCTTCAAGAACCTCCTAACGATGACTGGGATGGTGGCTGGAAGTTGTTAGAGAAATAGTCCTTAGTCCTTAGTGATTGGTCAAAGGATAATTCTTAAGACCATAGCGCCCATACAATTCCCATAAAATGCCCATACAATTGCCCATACATACAATAGGGTTCGATACAATAGGCGCTTAGCAACAGGTGCAAGCCTAAGTCTTGTTTCAATTAACTAAGGACTAATGGATTAAGGATTAGAGAAGCTTGTGAGTGTACTCATGCTGTTTGACATTATCTTCCTTGGTAACAACTCGCTGCATATTTAGCAACCGCTTGCGTTCTGTGGAAAAGTTGAAGTTATCAAAGGTTGTGCCAAGGGGAATATGAGCGATCGCTTCTGGACAACTCTTGTAAGTGCGTGCAGCGGCGAAGGCTCGGTTAGTAAAATCATCGCAAAACTGAGCATCCTCTGGAAACTCAGCGGGTTTAAAAAGCCTATCCCCTGACATTACTTTACCTAGAGTCGTACCACAAGCCACTGAGTAAGATGTAGGAACGCTTTTAAGCAGTGCTTCTAGAGAGGCTGAGGGGATGGGTTCAATAATTTGAACTTGATGAACTTCACCCTCTTCTTTGATAAAGCAGGTGGCTAAGCCCACCACCAGGTAGTTATCGGTAGATAGATCCGCAGCATTAGCTAAGGGAGTTAAAGCGGTCATAAGACGATTTCAGTAAATGGTTTGAAACCAAGATAAATCAAGCGCCAAGATAAATCAAATCAATAGCTTTGGTGGCATTCTATCAGCAGAGCAGGCCAGCTGATACCGATTAATCCCACAGCCGCTCACCTAAGTCTTCTCTATTCTTCTCTTCTTGATGCAAAGCGCGAGTGGGGGAAACCCCCGCAGGTCGGCGCTGCATCGCTAAGTCTGGTGGTGGAGTGATGGCTTTTTGCCAT
>NZ_CEYLVT010000119.1:14196-22565 GCF_982860115.1 Moorena sp. | reverse complement strand
TCCCTGCTCCCTGCTCCCTGCTCCCTGCTCCCTGCTCCCTGCTCCCTGCTCCCTATAAAAATGTACCTCACCGAATTAAAAACTGCTAGAGTAAGTTAATTAACTATCTGGGGCGGTTTTTTTATCTGTCACTTTGCTAGAGAAAAGACCTTTCTTGCTGATACTTTTCCAATAGATTACTATACCTGTAACTAACATAAAAATTAATCCTAAACCATTTAAAAGTACATAAATAGGCTCGAGTTGCTTACCAAAGAAATCTCCTTGGTGAATTGCCATTAAAAAGTGGGTTTGATCTTTGGAAAGTCCAAACCAGCTTCTCCCTAATCGATAGGCTATCCCGGTGATTGTTGTGATCAGGAAAGGCAGTAAGATAATTGGAGCTAAGGTACTATGCAGTTTACGTAAATTAAGCTTTTTCATAGGATTTGAGCTGGTTTATGAGATTCTATAACATGATTACAACATGCTATAGTATCAGTTTTGGGTTATATATGTAACAAATCGACCTATTGTTTAAGAAATCCCTAAGGACACTAAAAAAAAAAGGAGAAGGCTTGGTGAAGTTAAATTTTGTGAGTTTAAGGCAGTTGGTTACTGGAACTCGGAGGCATTTACGAGTTCTGGGGGTGATTGTGGTGGCATCAGTGCTACTGTCTGGTTGTGTCAACTATGATCTTGGGGTCAGGTTTGACGGTGAACACCATGGCAAGATTGTCCAGCAGATCAAGCTTGGAGAACAGCTGACAAAGTTGGGCGATGCTGAGGCCACTGAATGGCTCAGAAGTCTCGAAAGTCGGGCAAAGCAGCTTCAGGGCAAAACCCAGCGCCTCTCGGACCGAGAAATTGCGATCGCAATTCCCTTTAACAACGGTAAGGAATTAGTATCCAAGTTTGAGCAGTTTTTTAACCCAGTTGGTCACCCAGAAGATTCCCTATTAGCACCAGAGAGTGATAGTAACCCAAGTTTTAACTCTAATTTACGCCTAGATCAAAACAACTTTTTTGTGGTGCAACGAAATCACTTAAGCTATGACCTGGATTTGCGCAGCCTAGGGGTAATAAACTCTGATAATGGCAAGGTTGTGGTTACTACTGGTTCACTGTTCGATTTGCAGTTTAGCCTAGAGACCCCTTGGGGAGCAAACAGTATTGAGAAATCCCCCAATGCCATTCGTCCCAAGATTTATGATGATGGACATCAGCTAGTTTGGACACTGCAACCTGGTCAAATCAACCATATCGAAGTGGCATTTTGGCTACCCAGCTCCCTAGGTATTGGTATGATTATTATCATACTGGTGGTATTAGGTGGTTTCTACATAAAATACAAGTCTTTCCCCTGGGAAAGAACTGAAACTAATCAACCAGCAATACCATCAAAGGTGATGTAGTTTAGACCAGTTAGAGTTATACCAGTTAGAGAAACCAGTAATAGCTATTGGTTTCTTAACCACTAAATTTATCAACATTTAACCCTGCGGATTAAGTGTTGATAAATTTCTATCAGCTTATGAATAATTGTCTAGAATTTAAAATTCATGGCTATCAGATCATCAGGGAGTTAAAGTGCAATCAAGCCGTTGGCAAAGACACTTACCTGGCGATAACTATTAAAACTCAACAGTATGTTGTGATTAAGCAGTTTCAGTTTATTAAAACTAACACAAACTGGTTAAATTATGACACATACGAACGTGAAATACAAGTGCTGCGAGGATTGGAACATCCGGGTATACCCTGCTATCTAGATTCCTTCCAAACTGAAGATGGCTTTTGCCTAGTTCAGGAGTATAAACAAGCGTCATCTCTGGCCAAACCGCGAAGTTTTAGTCCTGATGAAATTAAGCGAATTGCGATTTCTTTGCTGGAAATTTTTGTCTATCTCCAAAACCGTATTCCTTCAGTAATTCATCGGGATGTTCAACCAGCTAATATCTTGGTAGATGATGAGCTCAATGTCTATTTGATTGATTTTGGTTTTGCGCGACTGGGGGATGGAGAAGTAGGGGTTAGTAGCCTGGTTAAAGGAACCTTAGGCTTTATGCCACCAGAGCAATTA
The DNA here is from genome assembly GCF_982860115.1 of Moorena sp. Taxonomy (NCBI): domain Bacteria; kingdom Bacillati; phylum Cyanobacteriota; class Cyanophyceae; order Coleofasciculales; family Coleofasciculaceae; genus Moorena; species Moorena sp. The sequence continues at coordinate 20,503 of NZ_CEYLVT010000119.1, read as the reverse complement.
TTTCGGCGTCAACTAACCGAAGCATCAGACCTCTATAGTGTAGGTATCACATTAATTTGCTTATTGAGTAATACCAAAGCAGAAGATATTGATAATTTAGTTGATATCCGCTATCAGGTTAATTTTCAGCATTTAATTCCCAAGGTGAGTCCCCATTGGGTGAAGTGGTTAGAAAAAATGGTGGAACCCCAACTGGAAAACCGCTATCCCAATGCTAGAGCTGCTCTAGCCGCTATACCTACTGACCCAATTTGCTTACCAAAGGTTGACTTGAGTCGCACTAGTCTGGAGTTCACCGGGACTAGCTTGGGCAAAAAACTGACTCACTCGATCTCGATCAAGAATCCTATACCTGATACCACTTTAACTGGAAAGTGGGAAGTTGCACCCCATCTTCATGATCCACCTCATACCCCCGATTACCATAGCTGGATTTCTTTTGAGCCAGCCACCTTTGAAGGGAATGAAGTTGAGTGCAAAATCACCATTGATACTGGAAAGTTGATGGCAGATAAAACTTACTACAGACAAGTTTTACTGCAGACAAATTCTTCCCCTAAGACTTATTCGTTAGATATTAATCTCAAAACTGCTCCTATCCCAATTACTCGGAAAAAACTCCCCTACGCTTACCTAGCCTTATTGTTACTATTTGCTGTAGCTGTCGATTGGATTATAGCCTCTAGTCTGCTGATCTACGGAACTCTAATGGGAATTAGTGCGACACCTGGTTTTAGTACCTTAGCTGGGGCAGCGGTAGGTTTGGAATTGGCAGCTTGGTTAACTGCAACAGCTGGTCGGACCTCAGGAGCAATGGCAGGAGGAACGGCTGGTATTTTAGTTGGTATTGTTACCTGGGTAACGGCTTTGACTGGATTGGTAGCAACAGCAGAAGCTACAACAGTGGTTGGGGCTGTAGCTGGACTAGTGGGTGGATTGATGAGTGGGGTAGCAATCGGTATTGTGGTAGAAAAGTTTATGGATAGGGGATTGACTAGGAATTTTTCGATCTGGCTGTCACTGGTGAGTACAGCGTTTGGGAGTAGTTTGGGTCTAATTTTTATCCTGGGATTCCTTGATCCATTGGTACCAGCTGCTGTGGTAGTAACCGGTATCCCTTTAGTGGCAATGATTACTTATATTCCTTTGCAACGAGCTAGAAAGATTGCTGAGTATCGTCAGGCAGAACGGAAGTTGATTAGACCGTAAAGTTAAGTCGGGAATCGGGAATCGGGAATCGGGAATCGGGAATTGGGAATCGGTTGACTAGTGACAACTATAGTTAAACAAGGCAAAAGGCAAAAGGCAAGAGGCAAAAGGTTAAGGGCAGCAGCAAACCTTAAACCTTAAACCTTGGCCTTAAGGCCGTAGGCCACGCTGCGCGAACGGCCACGCTACGCGAACAACCTTCAACTTCTTAAACCTTCAACTTAAAAAGGCATTACACTGCTTGGGGTTGCATTTGTGGCTGGAACTGGAACAGGGAGTATACCACATTGCGGCGGATATCAATCATCATTTCCAAGAACATCTCATAGCCTTCCTGCTTATACTCAATCAGGGGGTCTTTTTGGCCATAACCTCGTAATCCCACTGACTCCCGTAGGGCATCCATGGATTGTAAATGCTCTCGCCAGAGGTTATCGATTTGATTCAAGATAAAGAATCGCTCAGCTTGCCGCATTAGTCCTGGCTGAATTTGATCGACTTGAGCTTCCTTGATATCATAGGCTTTGCGGACTTCTTCATGGAGGAAGGTTTTGATTTCCCCAACCGTCATATCTTCTAGATGCTGTGGTTCTAGATCTTGCAGTAAGTAGACAAATTCTTTGACCTTTGCTACCAAGCTCGCTAAATCCCACTCTTCTGGTGGTAACTCTGGGTTAACGTAGGCGTCTACAATATCACTCATGGTTTTTTCGGCATACTGGATGACTTGTTCTTTTAGGTCTAGTCCTTCCAGCACTCGCCGTCTTTCTGCATAAATTGCCCGCCGTTGGTTGTTCATCACCTCGTCATACTCAAATACCTGCTTCCGGGTATCGTAGTAGAAGGTTTCCACTTTTTTCTGGGCATTTTCTAAGGAGCTGGTGAGCATCCCAGATTCGATGGGCATATCTTCCTCAACCCGGAACATATCCATCATCCTTGCTACGCGATCGCCTCCGAATATCCGCAGGAGATTGTCTTCCAAACTTAGGAAAAATCGGGTAGAACCGGGGTCACCTTGCCGTCCAGCTCGTCCTCTGAGCTGGTTATCAATACGGCGGGATTCATGACGTTCAGTACCAACAACGTGCAGGCCACCTTTTTCTACCACTTCATCATGTTCTCGGGTGGTGAATGCGTCATATTCCCCTTGAATTGCTTTATAGACTTCCCGCAGCTTTTGAATAACTGGGTCATTGGTGGGAGCATTTTCTGAAGCGATCGCTAATTTCTCTTCTGCTTCTAATTCCGGTAAACTCTGCTCTCCATACTGTTCAACGGCAAAATTTACTGCCTCTTTTAGGATTTGTTCGGTTTCCCTGGACAATTTGGTCGGGAAAATCTGAGGGCTAACCTTCCAGCTTTTCGGTTTCTTTCCTGGAGCAAACCCAACAGGGTCCGATTTAGGCTTGGCAGTAGTTACCCCTATGGGGGCAAAGGCTTCGTCTTGCTCTGGCTGCACTATTTTGGGCATAAAATATTCCCGTAGCTTCAGCCGTGCCATGAAGTCAGCATTACCTCCCAAAATAATATCTGTTCCGCGCCCAGCCATGTTGGTGGAAATAGTCAAGGCTCCTTTGCGTCCTGCCTGAGCCACAATTTCTGATTCCCGCTCCACATTTTCGGGTTTAGCATTGAGCAGGTTATGGGGTACGCCCTTTTCGGCTAACAGACCCGATAACAACTCGGATTTTTCTACACTGGTGGTTCCCACTAGCACCGGACGTCCTTGTTGATGGAGTTCAGCACATTCTTCTGCTACTGCCCTCCACTTAGCTGGCTCGGTCTTGTAAACCACATCGGAAACGTCTTGACGTTTAGAGGGTTTGTTAGTGGGAATAATGGTAACTTGCAAGTTGTAGATTTTTTCAAATTCTGCTTCTTCTGTTTTCGCGGTACCTGTCATACCGGCGAGTTTGGGATAGAGCAAGAAAAAATTCTGATAGGTAATGGTTGCCAGGGTTTGGGTTTCATTTTGAATATCTACCCGTTCCTTGGCTTCTATGGCTTGGTGTAGACCATCACTCCACCGGCGTCCTGCCAACACTCGGCCAGTGAACTCGTCTACAATCACTACTTCCCCATTGCGCACGATATAGTTGACATCTTTCTGAAAGAGTTCCTTAGCCTTGAGGGCATTGGAAATATAATGAGCCCAAGGGTCTTTGGGGTCGTACAAATCTTTAACCCCTAGAAGTTGCTCTGCTTCGATAAAGCCTTCATCGGTCATCAAGATGTTACGGGCTTTTTCATCAACTTCGTAGTGTCCTAGTTGATCAGGATTCTCTGGATCTTCTGGATAGAGCATCCGGGCAATTTCTGCGGCCTTAATGTACTTCTCGGTCGGTCGCTCCACTTGCCCAGAAATAATCAGTGGGGTTCTGGCCTCATCAATCAGTACTGAGTCTACTTCGTCAATAATGCAATAGTTAAATGGACGTTGCACCACATCTGACATTGCTGTGGCCATGTTGTCCCGCAGATAGTCAAAGCCTAATTCACTGTTGGTGCTATAGGTAATATCACAGGCATAGTTCTTTTGCCGCTCGACCGGGGACATTCCCGATTGAATCAGCCCCACAGTCAGACCTAGGAAGCGATGAACTTGTCCCATCCATTCCGCGTCCCGACGGGCTAAGTAGTCGTTAACGGTTACAATGTGAACCCCTTTACTATCAATGGCATTGAGATAAGCTGGTAGAGTAGCCACCAGGGTTTTTCCTTCACCAGTTTTCATCTCCGCAATTTGCCCTTTGTGCAGGACAATGCCACCCATGACTTGGACATCATAGTGACGCATTCCCAGTACTCGCTTTCCTGCTTCCCGCACTACAGCAAAGGCTTCTGGCAGAATTTGATCAAGAATTTCATCACGCTCTTGACTAGTGTTGGCTTTCTCCAGCTGCTGTTTAAACTCTGCGGTTTTGCCCCTGAGTTGTTCATCCGATAGGTGCTGGATGTCTTCTTCGAGGAGGTTAACTTCTACAACATCAGGTTGGTACCGTTTGAGCTTACGTGCGTTTGGATCACCAATTAGTCTCTTAAGCATAGCAGGAGAAGGAGATGTATAGTTGTGGGATGTATAGTTGTGCGTTTAGGGACACTTTTACAGATATCCTACCAAACTCTTGTGTGAAAAGATGGGGGAAGATCGGGCAATCATATTTGTCAATAAACATGAAAGTGTGGGAAGGGTGGGGAGGGTGGGAGGTGTGGGGAGATGGGGAGATGGGGAGATGGGGGAGATTTTTATTAAGGTTATTTATACTAACATAATCTAATACGTAATTGAGTACTGATCCAACGATACCTGATTCTCTGGCTTGACCTGATTCTCTGGCTTTATTGTCTGGCTTGCTATACCGATTCTCTCATCATTCCATCATCCCATCATCTCATTATCTAATCATTCGTCTAATTTAATCACTCTTCCAAGGAGAAATTAAAACAATTAATCGCCGTAATAGGTAAGTTATCATTCTTTTTGAAAGGTATGGTGTCAGGGATTTTAATCCTTCTCGCTGGACTTTTCTGAGGTAAAAGACAATTCCTATGAAAAAATCATGCCAGCGTCTGCCCCAGTATTCTTTCTGAATTCCCCCTGGATCAAGACGTATATTGTATTGATTGTAATTATATATATTTAATGAATTGAGTTTAGTTAAACCTTCTTGAGCGGCAAACTGTTCATAAGTGATGCCATTGTTCCGAAACTGGGGATTAGTATCGGGATAAATCCATTCCGATACCATCCAATCTTGACTAGCAAACAAGAATTCTGCACAGTTTTTCGTTACTTGAGCATATTTCAGTCTAATCCCAATGGGAATTTCCGCCCAAGGACCATGCTGCCACACAAAATCTGGGTCAAAAAATGCTTTAAATGCCAGGTCTTTGCCATTAATTCTCAGGCGAGCGACCCGACCTACCATGCCAGCTCCAGCTATTTCTACCTCAACCTTCATTCCCCCTGTAGATAGCATTTCAGGATGAATTGGAGCTGGTTGTGTAGGGAAATCCTGGGAGGGCAAATCCTGGGAGAGCATGGCCTTGGGATATAACCCCTTGGGGTTGACCTCTAATTTTTGCCTAGAAGGCTTCGCCCGTACCACAGATTTTTGACTGTGCTGACATACTCTGGTTTTTTTTACTAAAACAACTGTCTTGTTTACCCTACCTAATCTAAGCCGCACTCTTTTTAGGTAAAGTGTGACTCGGTGTCCTTCTGAGGAGGTACTACTGACATACTTGGCTAATTTGTCTAAAAATTGTCTTAACTCTTTGATGGTAATCCTGTTAGTTACATCCAGTAACTCGGAAGGTGGTGGATAAAAGTATAGCTTGTTTTGACCAGTAGATTTGATTACCTGTTGGCAAAGGGCATGAAATTTCCTAGGAGACATCAGTTTTTGCTGAGCCTGACGTATCATTGGTGCGACGAGTGATTCCTCCCAGTGCTGGTAATCTGCCATGGTGTTATCCTTTTTATGCCAAATTTATTATTATCTACTGTTTTAACTATCTTTGAGATCTAAACTTCACACTTTTTAACTGTTTTGGTGATGGGTGAAGGTTGGTGGTCAGTTGGAACCGCTTCGCGAATGGAGAAAAATACCACCAGAGAGGGGGGTATGGGAACATTCTTTTAGCTAAGCTACGTCTATTTCGTCTATCTGTGTAAGTATTGAGCGATCAGCGATCAGCTATCAAGGATAGATCTTTAGTTCGACCAAAACACCTGACTAAAAAGGTGAAACAAACCTAACTAAACGCCTTTAGCTGATAGCTGACGCTTATTTAATCTATCGGTAGCTCAAATAGCATGGCTCTTCCGCAGGAGGTCAGCAATATGAAATTCTCAATTGTGCTTCTCACAGGACTGATGGCTCTAGTCCCTATCGCTCCAGTTAACGCTGAGAGTCCCATCGTTGTTGGGGATAGTAACCGAGACGTTCTCATCTCTTCATTCGGGCGTAAATATAAGAATCGTTCACGCCGCAGGCATCGGCGCATCTATTATCCCAGGCGTGGACGTGGGCGTGGGCGAATCTATTCTCCTAGGCGTGGGGGGGTGCGAATCTATTCTCCTAGGCGTGGG
>NZ_CEYLVT010000119.1:7745-14096 GCF_982860115.1 Moorena sp. | reverse complement strand
GCGAATCTATTCTCCTAGGCGTGGGGGGGTGCGAATCTATTCTCCTAGGCGTGGGCGTGGGCGAGTCTATTCTCCCAAGCGCAGGGACGATGAAATCTACTATCGTAATCGTAGGGGAGTCAGAATCTATTCTCCCAGGCGCAGGCACGATTCGATTTTTTATCGTTACTAAAAGATTCAAATCCGATTGGTATTGATCACCATCAAGGGAAGTTTGTATTATAGTAGTATATGTAATACAAGCTTCTTTAATATGACACTTGGGTTGGACTATAGTCCGGTTTGCAACTCACAAGACCTTGAGCAGATTGGGATGATTATATCTCAGTGCTTTGGGGTTTCCGTAAGTGACTGTGAGGCTTACATTGAGCGTCTTGGTAGTGAAAACTTCCGCGTGATCCGCCAAGCTGGAAATGCGATTGACCAAAGGTCACGCTGCGCGATCGCTCAATTGGTAATATATCCGATGGCACAATGGTACGGTGGTAAACCTGTGCCCATGGCAGGAATTGCTGTGGTTGGTGTAGCGCCAGAGTATCGCGGTCAAGGGGTAGGTTACCAATTAATGGCTGAGACTATCATGCAACTCCATGAGCAGGGGGTGCCAATTTCTACCTTATATGCTTCTACTGACGCCCTTTACCGGAAAGTAGGCTATGAACGGGCAGGAAACCGTTGCCTGTGGAAATTGTCTACCAAAACGATTTCGTTATGCGATCGCGTAGCGTGGCCAAAGGCCAATCGCAATCTTCCCATGCATCGAGTGGAGCCAGAGAATTACCAGGTCTTCGAGGAGGTCTATCACCAACAAGCTCAAGCCAATAATGGGAATTTAGACCGCAATCGAGCTATCTGGGAAAATCTGGTGAAACCAATACTAGCAAAACCAGAAGAAACTATCTATAGCTATCTGATTGGTTCAGAAACTCTACCAGAAGGTTACATAATTTTTACTCAAGAGGAAGACGATCACGGGCTTCGGATTACGGTTAACGATTGGGCATTGCTGAGCACAGCTGCTATCAAGCGTTTTTGGACGTTTATCGCTGATCATCGCTCCCTAGTCAATCAGGTGTATTGGTATAGTTCTCCCCATGACCCGTTAATGTTAGTTTTAGCAGAACAAAAGGCGAAAATTGACACTCGATATTACTGGCTATCACGAGTGATTGATGTTCCCAAAGCCTTAGAAAAGCGAGGTTATCCGGTAGGAATCGATGGGGAATTACACTTGGAAGTTAAGGATGATTTGATTGAGGCTAATAACGGTAGATTTCGTTTACGTGTTAATCAAGGGCAAGGTGACGTTACTCCAGGAGGTAATGGGGATCTTCAAATTAGTATCCGAGGCTTAGCGTCTTTGTATAGTGGTTTATATAGTCCTAGACAACTGCAACTTACCGGTTATTTGAAAGCTACAAACGAAGCGTTGTCACTAGCAACATTATTGTTTTCTGGATCTGAGCCTTGGATACCAGATATGTTTTAATCAGCTATCAGCGGTCAGCTATCAGCGGTCAGCTATCAGCTAATGCGCTACGCGCACGCTACTTGAGGTGCTATCAGGTAATGCACGAACGATATTTATTTTAAGCATTAGGCATTAGGCTGACAACTGACCCCTGAGCACTGACCGCATAGAATAACTTAATCAGCTCGATATGCTTTTGGTGTCATGCCTGTCAGTTGCCGAAATTTCCGGTTTAGATGGCTGTGGCTGTTGAACCCACAATCAAGAGCTATAGCTACAATCGAGTTATCGGTTTGTTTGAGTAATTGCTTCGCTCGTTCTACCCGTTGTTGAAGTAAGTATTGATAAGGGGATACCCCGAGAGATTGCTTGAATAGACGACCAAAATGGAATTGGCTCATATCAACCTGTTGGGCTAATTCGCTAAGCTTAATTCCGTGACCTAAATGGGCATCAATGTAGTCTAGAACCTTCAGGAGTTGACGTTGAGGTAAACCACCTTCGTAAAGGGGAAGCTGTGGTCTTGTCGTTGTATGGTTGCGGAGTAAATGTATGGCTAAAACATTTGCGAGGGAATCAATATACAGTTGACTGCCAGAGGATTCCTGGTGTAATTCCGAAAGCAGCATCATGGCGATCGCCTCAATCTGAGGATCACGAGTTTGAAACGTTGGCAGCAGTTCAAGACGATCTCTGTTTTTAACCAGTGCCTGTTCAGCAACCGTCCGCACAAAAACGTCCTGCAGGCGAATTTGTACAATTTCGACATCCCCATCAGCATGGGTCAACAGAGTAGTATCCGCAGGTGTAATTAACAAATCACCTTTGCTGTAAAATCCAGCAGCAGTGTGGCTTTCTTGTCGATGGGAAAACCGAAAAGGACGCGGCGATAAGAATAATCCCAGAGTATGCTCATCCTGGAAATGGAGTTGATCGGCACCCGTTTCATAACGGCAGGTATGACGACAATGGAGAATTGTCAGCGGTCCCCACTGCTGCGTGATGTACCATTCAGACGTTGAAACAGAGGCTTGAGTCGTTGGTGGTACTGGCTTTGACATGGCACGACCCCGGAGTATTCTTCCGAACTATTACAATCCCAACCTTTATCATTAGCCATTTCAAGGGGGCAGGCAACCATTCTTAATCTTATTTTTGCTTTGTTTAACTGATGTGGTGCGATCGCAAGATCGTGCTAGTTCCACCAGAATTAGATAGTCGAGCATCAATGATTTAACTAAATTAATACAAGTAGACAGATTAAAGGTGCTTAAACAATGAAATCAAATACAGGAATGGTGGACAGACAGAGAAAGATGCTGCTTTCAATGGCATGGATTTTTGTGCTTTTAAACATGGTCTACGCTGACATTCTGGGAATGTTACGCCCTGGATACCTGGAATTCCTAGATAAAATGAGTCAGCAACTTACGAGTAGTGCGGTGTTGCTATTTGCGGTACTCATGGAAATTCCCATCTCAATGGTTTTGCTTTCCCAGATATTGCCTTATAAAGCAAATCGCTGGGTACATTTTATTGCAGTTCCTCTCACTATTCTATGGGTTGTAGTCCCTGCCTTAATGCCCTCACTTGGGAACAGTACACCACCCTCCTACGTCTTTTTTGCATCAGTAGAAGTGATGACAATGCTGATCATTTTTAGGTTCGTATGGAAATGGCGCGAACCACACCACAGGAGAGAAGTATGAATAGAGTTGCAGTATTTGGGAATGCTGGCGCTGGCAAATCGACCCTCAGCAAACGTTTAGCGGAAATAACTGGATTACCCCTGGTACACCTCGATTCCATGAAATATAGACCGGGCGGTGCTGAGGTGCCCCATGCCGAGTTCAAAGCCGCCCATGATCACCTCTTGCAACAGGATCAATGGATCGTTGATGGATTTGTCTCACTCGATACGGTGTGGCAACGGCTAGATGTAGCCGATACCCTGGTCTATCTGGATATGGCTGTGCTGCGACATTACTGGTGGGTCACAAAGCGATTTGTTAAAAGTGTTTGGGTGCCACCGGAAGGCTGGCCTGAAAATAGTCCCCTCGTAAAAGGCACGCTGAATTCCTATAACACGATCTGGCTGTGTCATAAAAAGCTAACGCCCAAGTACCGGACTTATGTGGAAGCGGCTAAAGCAACAAAGCAGGTTTACCATTTGCGTACGCCCCAAGAGGTAAAGCATTTTTTGCAAACTATGGTTACAGAATTTGAAGGCTAAGCGCGTCCACATCAGCAATGGAATACACCACGATCAAAGGGATAGAAATTGATGAAAGCTATTGTTTTAACAAAATATGGTTCATCAGATGTGCTTGAGCTTCAAGAGGTAGAAAAACCAAAGCCGAAGGAGGGTGAGGTCTTAGTCAAAATTCAGGCCACAGCGATCAATGACTGGGACTGGTGCCTGATGCGAGGCACACCATTTTATATCCGTTTGCTCTGTGGTCTGTTTAAGCCAAACATCCCAATTCCTGGTGCTGAAATCGCCGGACGAGTTGAAGCGATCGCCCCCAATGTCACGCAGTTTAAACCTGGTGATGCGGTCTATGGAGATATTTCTGAATGTGGGTTTGGTGGGTTTGCGGAGTATGTCTGTGTGCCTGAAACGGCTTTAGCCTTGAAGCCTGACTCCATGACATTTGTTGAAGCCACAGCACTTCCCCATGGGGCAATGCTGGCAGTACAAGGTTTGGTTGATGAAGGACAGATCCAGCCCGGACAAAAAGTATTGATCAACGGTGCAGGTGGTGGTGTCGGTACGTTAGGTGTGCAGATCGCCAAATCCATTGGCGTGACTGACGTGACTGGAGTGGATAGCTCGGATAAATTCGACATGATGCACTCAGTGGGATTTGGCCAAACCATCGATTACACCCAGGAAGACTTTACAAAGGGCAAGGAACGGTACGACTTGATACTAGATACCAAGACAAATCGCTCGATATTCAAATATCTACGTGTACTGAATCCCCAGGGAACCTATGTAACGGTTGGGGGAGACACTGCTTGTCTTTTTCAGGTATTACTGTTGCAGCCAATCATTCGTATATTTGGCAATAAGAGAGTCTGTCTGGTTAATCTCAAACCAAACAAGGATTTGGATTACATCAATAAGCTTTTGGAAGCTGGGGATCTCAAGCCCGTCCTAGATGGCCCTTACCCATTAAGTGAAGTGCCTGAAATGATCCAGTATTTCGGTATGGGCAAACATAAGGGCAAAGTGGTTGTCGCTCTAGAATAATATCATGTTCGGTTGAACACTTATAAATAGTAGGTAATAGGGAACAGGGAACAGGGAACAGGGAACAGGGAACAGGGGATTAGGAGGGAGATTACCTACGAAAATGTTGCTATGTTTTTTATAACTGATTATCTGAACATGATATAAGAGCTATTGCCGTAAGCATTCAGCCGTAAGCTGAATGCTTATTTTGTTCAAGAGCTGTTTGGTGTAGCGTACTTCAGGTAAGCGATTGGCCGTAGGCCACGCTACGCGATCGCATTTTACTGGGAGTATGATTGAATAAGCCCACAGCTGACAATCCCATTAACCATGAGCAACGCCAAGTATTGGAAACCAGCTTACCAACTGTTTAACCCAGAGCAACCCCTGACGACACGAGAGGAAATCAGAGACTTTTATGTCCAGCGACAGGATAGTCCAGTAGAAAATTTAATCGCTATTCTGGAAATGGAAGACCAGCCAGCTAAGTTTTTATTAGCTGGTCATCGGGGCAGTGGAAAAACAACGGAATTGCGACGAATTGAACAGGAGCTAGCAGAAAACTATGCTGTAATCTGGGTTGATACGGCAACAGCTCTTGACCGCTATAACATTGGTTATGCTGAGGTAGTGGTGTTGATTGGGATGGAGGTTTGTCGCCAATCCATTAAACCAGGCTGGTGGTCAAATCGGGATCAGCGCTTACTGGATGCTTTGGAAAATAGCCTGACCACCGTAATTTATAAAGATAAAGAAACGGAGAATTATGGGTTAGAGTTACCAGAAATTTTAAAAAAATGGGGGTTAATTCTCAAACGGGGATTAACTCGAGAAATTACCAAAACCCTTAACATTCGCATGGCTCTTAGTGACATTATTGATCGAGTTAACGATATTATCAAAGCCGCTGAAAAAGACCGCAAGCAAAAATTATTAGTCATTGTAGATGGTCTGGATCGGCACGACTATAGCACCGCCCTGGAAATGTTTGCTAGTCCACTCCTCACAGAATTAGAGTGTCATATTATCTACACCATTCCAATTTCTTTACGATATTCCCCTAGCTTTCGGCAACCGATGGAAAGCTTCCAATGTTTGGATTTGTATAATTTGCCTGTATTCCAGTGCGATCGCAATTCTTGTCCCACCTCAACCCCTAACCAAGTTGGTCGAGATATCTTGAAGTCTGTGATTACCGAACGATTGGCTAAAATTAACGAAACAGATCTATTCACTCCCGATGCCCTAGAGCTTTTATCTGAAAAGAGTGGTGGTGTGATCCGGGATTTAATCCGACTAGCGCGGGGGGCTTGTCAGGTGGCCACAAGGAAAAAAAAGGAATATGTAGACACAACCATTGCTAAGGAGGCGATTCAAGAAGAACGTAAAGCCTATACTATCAATGACTATCATTTTCCGGAATTGGCTACTGTTCACGAAACTGGTCGCTTAACTACCAATACCCATCATTTGCCCAAGCAAGGGGACGTGGTGATTTGTGATGAACTTTTACAAAATAAGTATGTCTTAGGGTATTACGGTGACCATACCTGGTTTGATGTGCATCCAATGATTATCGAAGATGTGAAACAGTGGCAAGGGAGTCAGAATTCAGCCGTCAGCTCTTAGGTTTCAGGTAAGC
>NZ_CEYLVT010000119.1:0-7645 GCF_982860115.1 Moorena sp. | reverse complement strand
ATTCAGCATTCAGCATTCAGCATTCAGCATTCAGCATTCAGCATTCAGCATTCAGCATTCAGGGGCTTGTGGCCAACCTACTTGAGGTAATTTTGAATAAAATAAGCTGTTCGCTTAGCTTTAGTCTTGCCCTATGGCCACGGTACAGGAATGGCTGACAGCTGACGGCTGACGGCTGTTCGCGTAGCGTGCGCGTAGCGCATATGCTTACGTAGCGTGAGCTGTCTAGGCTTTGGGTTTTGTTAAAATGAAACAGCCCTGCTTAAAAAGGGGGGAAGGGCATGGGTAATCGGGAATGGAAGCAATGACACAGACACTCTCAAAACCAAAAGACCAACGGCTGATTCACTCTGGGATGAATTGGCAACAATTCAAATTACTTGAACAGAGCTTTGCCGATTCACCAGGAATACGGTTATTCTACTACGGAGGAGAAGTAGAAATCTTGGCAGTTTCTCAAGACCACGAAACCTTTAGCCGCTTGATCGGGATTCTGTTAGCTATCTACTTTGAAGAAAAGGGAATTGAGTTCACCCCAACAGGAAGCTTTACCCAAGAAAAACCAGGGGTAGCCTCAGCACAAGCGGATGAGTCTTATTGTATCGGAAAGCCAAAGACAATTCCAGACTTATCTATCGAAGTGGTTTTTACCAGTGGTAATCTCTCCAAACTCAATCGCTATCGGGAGTTGGGTGTACCTGAAGTCTGGTTCTGGGAAGATGGTCTATTTACCTTACATCATCTCAGAGCAGACGGTTACGAACGAATTTATACCTCAGAGGTGTTACCAGACCTAGATATGGAGTTGTTAACTAGGTCTGTAGTAATGGCGTCTACAGTTGAGGCAATGAGGTTTTTCAGAAAGGCAATTTCTGAGTAGTCGCGATGGTAATGGGTAATAGGGAATTGAGAATTGAGAATTGAGAATTTAGAATTGATAGCGTTTCTTGCATGTATTATGAGGTAATCTTCTCAACCTCATAAATCCAATAAATTAACGATTTTTGTGAATACTAATCCTCCCTCCCAAACTCCCCATCTCCCCATCTCCCCATCTCCCCACTCTCACTCAATACTCACCCATGGCAACAGCCCCTGACCCATTGACACCTGCTGACTATAATCAGCTGGATAGCTTAGTAACCACTCTAGCACTATCGAGTGGGATCACAATTATTTTTGCCATTGCTCCCAAAAGTGGTCCCAACCATCCAGTGGTGAAGCAGTTTAACTCTGTTGTTAATCAAGAAGGTTGTAGTGAGGAAGGGTTTCAGGTTAACAACTTTTTCTACAGTCAGGATTCTTTAATTAATTTTCTCTACCGTCTTAATCACCTCGATCAAGAGACCTCTGTCAACACTCCTGCTCCCATTCGTCCTCTAATCATGGTCTTCGAGATTGAGCAGTTAAACACATCTGGTGGCATCGATGAGCTAAAACGACTGAATCTCGGTAGAGAAGACCTGTTTAAGCAAGACATGGTATTGATGTTTTGGCTCAATAAACGAGAATTTTTGGATGAGTTTCGCCTCCAGGCTCCGGATTTGTGGGATTGGCGGGAGCAGATTGTGGAATTTCAAACACATCCCCCCTGGCACCGTTATTTTATCCCTATCTAGAATTGACGTCCGCTGACCATAATGAATCTGGAATTGACGTCCGCTGACCATAATGAGCTGGATAACTTAGTAACCACTCTAGCACTATCCAGTGGCACCACAATTATTTTTGCCATTGCTCCTGAAAGTGGTCCCAACCATCCAGTGGTGGAGCAGTTTAACTCTGTTGTTAGTCAAGAAGCCTTGAGTGACCAAGGGTTTCAGGTTCGCAACTTTTTCTACAGTCAGGATTCTTTAATGCATTTTCTCAATCCCCTGAATCAAGGCACCTCTGTCAACACTCCTGCTCCCAGTCGTCCTCTGATCATGGCCTTCGGGATTGAACAGTTGGACACACCTCGTCGGATCAATGAGCTAAAACGACTGAATCTCGGTAGAGAAGCCCTGTTTGAGCGAGACATGGTATTGATGTTTTGGCTCAATAAATCGCAATTTTTGGATGAGTTTCGCCTGCGGGCTCCGGATTTGTGGGATTGGCGGGAGCAGATTGTGCAATTTCAAGCACGTCCACCCCTCGAAGCCTTATTCTATCCCTATCTGGAGTGGTTAATTGCCCAGAATTCTTATGTCAAGTTTAGTGGCGTGATGCAGGTGCAGCGCCAAGTCGATATTTTTTTGGATCAGGTCTATATTTCCCTCAAGGCTGAACGTCAGTTGCGGGTGGTTGATGCCTCCGATGCTGGGCGTTTATCTAGCTCTAATTTATCTAACGCTTTGATTCGGTTAGATAAGTTTGAACCAATACCCCAGGATATCGCTATTTCTGGCAGTACTAAAACTATTCCGGAAAAGGTTGATTTAGCCAAAGCCATACAGGATAGTCAGTATAGCGTGATTTTGGGAGACCCTGGTGCTGGTAAAACCACCTTGCTGAAATATCTAGCGCTTCATTTTGCCACCGCTCAACGGGATGACCAGGAAATGGTATTAGCAGGGGAGGCTGAAGAGAATTTGGGGCTAACTCGCTTACCGGTTTTGTTTCGGATTGCTGATTATGCGGAACGGCTAGTAAAGCAATCGGACTTGAGCTTGCAGGAGTTTCTTAGGGAATTTTCTCAACAATGGCAAGGTTCAGTAACAAATCAGCCTGAGCAAGACACTGATACAACCATTTTTGAGCATTTATGTCACAAACTCCATAGTGGGGTGTGTCTGGTGCTGTTGGATGGATTGGATGAGGTGTTTAATCAGGAAATACGTCAGCAGATAGTTGACAAAATTGAAGGGTTTGTTAATGAATTCCCGAATAACAAGTTTGTGATTACTAGCCGGATTGCTGGCTATCGCGAAGTTAAATTAAGCCAACGCTTTTCTCATTTCACCATTACTGAAATGGAACCGGAACAGGTGGAGCGGTTTCTCGACCGATGGTGTCTAGCGGTAGAAAAAGCTCAAAGGCCAGATGCCAGTCAATACTATTGGCAGCAGGAAGCTGAGCATCAAAGTGGGGAACTTAAAAAAGCGATCGCAGCCAGTGAGGGAGTCAAGCGTATGACCGGCAATCCCTTATTGTTAACAATTTTGGCATTAATTCACCGCAATGGCTCTCGCTTGCCCAATCAACGGGTAAAACTCTATGAATTAGCCGTCCAGACCTTAACCGAAGATTGGCAATTGAGCAAAAAATTGCCTGGTGTTGAGACCGTAGTGCTCAAAGAAAGTCAGGTGATGGCACTGTTGGCTCCCTTGGCTTACTGGATGCATGAACAGAAACCCTCCGGATTAGTCAGTGAACCAGAGGTTAGGGAAAAACTAGCCGAAATCCATGGGGAGTTGAATGATGAAGACCCAGATTCCCAGAGTGTGCAGTGGCAAATTAATGATTTTTTGCTGAGGGTCAGGGAAACAACCGGTTTGTTTGTAGAACGTGCCCCTGGTAGTTATGGATTTATAGATCTGACCTTTGAAGAATATTTTGCTGCTCGGTATATTGCTGATAATGATGTTAGTGAGATTCTCGATAGTATTAATCAGCATGGATATGAAGCCCGTTGGCATGAACCAATTTTGTTAGCCTTAGGGTATTTGGGGAGTGAGAATCCCAGACGGATTAATAAGTTAATTCCAAAGTTGTTTAAACCCTTAGATGACTATCAGCCTAGGATTGACCATGGCGAAATTAAGATTAGAAAAACCTTATGGCAGGATGTGGTTTTAGTTTGGCCAGTCTTAGAAGAAGATTCAACGGTTTCATATCAGGAGTCGCCATTGGTATTGCAGGATTTACTGTTTGCCGGTCAGGTTTTGACTGATGTTGATGTCAACAACACGATTCGAGCCAGGGTGATTCAGCAGTTGGTCTGGACTTACTTGGGTTTAGATAAAGACTTTGACAATGAAACGATTAAGGGATTGTTGAGCAGGTTACGGGATATTGAAAGGTTTAATCAGAAAGATGAAGTGATTAAGCGTCTCCAAGAAACGGCTAATAATTTAACTAATAATTTAACTAATATTAGAAAGCTAAGTGAAGAGAGACGGGTAAAGACTAAGGTAGCGAGTTTATACGTAGCTTGTGGTCAAGCAGGAGAAACCTTAGTTAGTGCTGTGAATGAGTTTGTTCAACAGCTAGTTAAGCAGCCAGAGCCTAGACTATTGGATAATCTTATAGATTTGGTGACAGAGCTAGGGGAAGAGATGACCCCAGCTCTGGAAGCAACCAGACAATATCCGATTCGGGATCAGGGAAATCAACAAGCTATAGAATTTGTCACAGCACTGTCTTACCTCCGCCCGGATAACTATGATCAGGCTATTGGGATTTTAGAGGAGATTAATCAACAGCCAGATAGTCCAATCAAGGTTTACATTGCTTGGGCAATAGCTACCTGTTACCGGAAAAAGGAGGAATATTATAAGCAGTTGTCTGAGGAAATAGTAGCAAAGTCATACTTGTTACACTCCTTGGTGGTTAATGATAATCAAAAATCCGGGAACTATCAGAAAGCTGTCGATGATCAACTCAAATACTTAGCCACTTGTAAGCAGCTTAATGACCAACCGAGAATAGCATTAGCCTACTATCAACTAGGTATAATTTATCAAAATTGGGGTAAGGATGATAAAGCGATCGCATCCTACGAACAAAGCATTTATCTCTATCAGCAGTTGGATAAACACCTTCTTTAAACCTGACCAAATCTGACCATAAGTCAAAAATTGACAGGTAAGGCATCGGTGACACCCAAAACAGAAAACAATTTCACCCGCTACCCAAAGTTAGCTTTGGGCTCGAAGCAGTCTTAGACTCTCTGCACTGTTGTGAAGCCGCAGACTCTTTTAGAACCTCGATTACGGTTAGGGGATGAAACAAACTGTGACGTGGAATCGAATTCTGCTTCAACTTTAAAGCAATCCGATGCCATAGCGCCCATGCTGCCCGACGCAATCCTCTGGTTGAGATCGGGCAGCTAGCCATTCGAGCGTCAGCTGTCAGCTATCAGCTATCAGCGTGTCGTGTATCAGCTTATGGGCTATACACACGCTACTTGATGTGCTTATGGGCTATCGGCAAGCTACACCGAACAGCTTTTGAATAAGCGATGCAGCGCGGTCTTGGGGAGGCAGCGTGGTCTTGGGGGTCTCCCCCATGAGCGACTGCCGTGGTTTCCCTCATGAGCGACTGCATCAAGACAACAGGTAAGCATTCGTTTAATAGTCACGAAAGTCCCAGCGTCGAAGCCTCTCCCACAAAGCTGTTCGCGCAGCGTGAGCCTTTAGCTCACGGCTGACCGCTGACGGCTGAATGCTTACCCGTGATGCTGCTATCAATCAGCTTAAAGCTCAACTACTTGACTATCTAACGAATCAGGTTGAAGTGGTTGAAGTTGACATTCCACTACTAGGCAAGACAGGAAATCCTTGGCTGGATAAATTTGGATGGTTTAAGGATGACCCGACTTTTGACGATCTACAGGCTGAAATTGCTGCCTATCGGCAAGAAATCGATCAATAGATATTGATTTTTCCAATTCTATCCCCTGATTGTCTATAGCGTTGATCATAGCTATGAGGTACAAAAGATTTTGTCACTCTTGCCTATTGCCTATTGCCTCTTGCCTATTGCCTATTGCCTGTTCCCTGCTCCCTGCTCCCTGCTCCCTTATTTGCAATACCCGACTAGCATTAAGAATCGCCAACAGAGCCACTCCCATATCAGCAAATACAGCTTCCCAGAGAGTTGCTACCCCCATCGCACCCAGAGCAATAAAGACGACTTTCACTGCCAAAGCAATAATAATATTTTGCCAAACAATACCTAGGGTTCGGCGGGCGATGGCGATCGCTTCTGCTACTTTAGAGGGAGCATCGGTCATAATTACCACGTCGGCGGTTTCGATAGCAGCATCTGAGCCTAATCCCCCCATAGCTATGCCCACATCAGCACGAGCAATGACTGGTGCGTCGTTGATGCCATCTCCCACAAATGCAGTTTTATGGTTAGTTTGGTTTACTGCTGTAAGGATCTTCTCTAAAGCATTCACCTTATCCTCTGGTAAGAGTTCCGCTTGAAAATCATCTATCCCTAGCCTTCGAGCGATAGTATTAGCTATGGTTTGACTGTCTCCTGTCAGCATCACAGTTTTAATCTGCTGTTGGTGCAGTGCTTGGATGGCATTGATGGCATCTTCTTTGAGTTCATCGGCAATTAAGATACGCCCACTGTATTCACCATCCACAGCTAAGTGAGCTACCGTACTATCAGCCACACAGACATGATGGGAAATCCCCTCTCGATGGAGTAAGCGATCGTTTCCGGCGATCACAACTTTTCCATCAATTTGGGCGAGAATACCGTGTCCCGCAATTTCTTGATAATTTTCAACCTTAGAACTGTCAATCGGTTTGCCATGAGCTTGTCGAATCGATTGGGCGACGGGATGATTTGACCCAGATTCTACATGAGCAGCTAATTCTAGTAATTGCTCTTGACTCAAACCATTATGGGTAATAATATCGGTGACTCGAAAGTTTCCTTTAGTAAGGGTGCCAGTTTTATCAAAGACGACGGTTTTCACCTGAGTTAAGGCATCTAAAAACGTAGAACCTTTAATCAAAATACCGCGCTTGGCTGCCCCTCCAATACCGCCAAAATAGCCCAGAGGAATACTAATTACCAATCCACAGGGACAGGAAATCACCAACAGCACCAAGGCTCGATAAGTCCAGGTACTGGCGCTTGCTCCGGAAATTAGCAAAGGTGGTAACAGGGCAACGGCTAGGGAAAGAAAAACGACAACGGGTGTATAGTAGCGGGCAAAGCGAGTAATAAACTTTTCCGTGTCGGCTTTTTTGCTTCTGGCGTTTTCCACCAAGTCCAAAATTCTGGCAATGGAAGACTCGTCAAAGGGCTTAGTAACCCGAATGGTTAGCCCTCCAGACTGGTTAATCATCCCTGCTAACACCAGATCTCCTGTTAGAACAGTACGGGGGACTGATTCTCCTGTGAGGGCAGACGTATCCAGTTGGGAACTTCCCTCAATAATCTCACCGTCCAGGGGAACTTTCTCCCCAGGGCGTACCCGAATCATTTCCCCAACAGCAACTTGATCAGGGGAAACGGTTTTTATCTCGCCGTCAACCAGCAGATTAGCAGTATCGGGACGCACTTCCAGCAAGGCTCGAATCGAACGACGCGATCGCCCCACCGCAGACCCCTGTACCAATTCCCCTAGCTGGTAAAACAACATCACCCCCACTGCTTCCGGTAGTTGGTGAATAGCGATCGCGCCTATGGTAGCAATGGTCATCAAAAAGTTTTCGTCAAAAATCCGACCCCGCAGGATATTTCGCCCCGCAGTGGTTAGCACTCCCCAACCACAGAGTAAGTAAGCAGGAATTAAGATGGCATATTCAGCTATGCCAAAAGGAGTCTGATCTAAACTATCTTGAAAAATCAGTCCAATTAACAAAAGCGGAGTAGCGATCGCGACCGCTCTTAACTCGCGCCACAAGTTAAATTCATTCTTTCCTTGACTGTTCCCGCAGCAGTCATCATGGGTAGTCACCTCCTGTGCTTGACTGTT
>NZ_CEYLVT010000118.1:0-22631 GCF_982860115.1 Moorena sp. | reverse complement strand
GTGGGGTGTGGGGTGTGGGGTGTGGGTTCCGCTATTCCCCTCCCAGGAGAGGAACAGCGGATCTGGAGAACAGGGAAAAATCCTGTGTACCTGATTAGGCTAGAAACCGCTATAGTCTATCTTGCCTTCGTAAATCAAGATTAATTCTATAGTCTTGACAATTTCAGGATTTAAGAATCCATCCTTTTTTAAATTTCCGGGAACGTTAGTTAGGTCGAAATTAATCACCCAATCCCCAAACCAATTATCTGCTACACTATCATTAATTGAATTATCATTTTGATTAATGATAGGATTTTCTCCAAGAGTAATAGTGGCAAAATCCAAAGGTGATGAGACATTAGGAGCATCAAGTTTAAAGATTATCCCTGTAAGTTTAGCATTTTCGATGTGAGGTGGAATAATCTCAGAAGAGATGGGAAATGTCAACTTTTGCGAATTCCTGTCTGTGTTTAAATTCATAAAAGTATGCCATTCCCCTGGAAATGCTTGTTTGAGGTTAAAATAATAAGCCTCAGAATAGCGTTGTAATGGCTCTAAATTGGTGACATCTTTCCTGAATTTATCCCCTCCATCTAAAGCGGTGTAACTCAAGGTAATAATCACATCGGAAATGGTGTCAAAGTCAATGCGATTAGTTTGTTTAGGTAAACTCAGTTCCCAGGTAGACACTGCACCTGTGCCTTCAAAGGGTAGGTAGCGTTCATCCCTGAAATTCAGTTCAAATAGTCCATTATCGTTAGCACCTCTGGAAATGGCTATTTTTTGATTGCGTCGCCAATTACTTCTGAGAATAGATGTATCGGGTATTTCATCCGTTTCACCAAGTAAAAATTGGACGACCTGAACATCGGGTTTTAGCAGTGTCTTGTTAGAGGTTTGGGTTAAGGTTGCATTGATATTTTGATAAGGCCCCACAACTGCGGGGATGGAAATGGCAATGGTTTTGATTTGACGGCAATAGTGACCAGGGAAGTCGAAGTCAAAAAGTTTTTCACTCAAGGCAAATTCGCATTTACCAGTATCTTTCAATTGTTGGAAAGCTTGGGGATTGAGTTGTAGCAGCGAGATAGTTTTCTCAATTTCTAGGTAGCGAGAATTACCTTCAATATAGGCTTTTTCCAGTTGGTTTAAACCCAACATTAAACTTTCTCCAGCAAGCAATCCTTTATGTAAGCTATCCCAATAGGGACCTTCGATAAAGGTGTCATTTTGATTGAGTTCGTATTGGTAAGCCCTTTGGGCTGCTATGGCCATGTCCAAAGCAATCTTGTAGGTGGGGAAGTAAATAGAAGACAGGCGAGTAACCATCCATTGATATAGTTCTTTGTTGGTAAATTTGCCTTTGAGGAAGTCTTCTATCTCTTTTGCTTGTTCTATGCTCTTCTTGTGAATTTTTAGTTCTTGTTCGGCAATGGCTTGTCGAATCTTTTGGGCTTCTATCTGATATTCGATTTGTTGAAGGTCAATTTCAGCTAATTGCTCCTGAAATTCCCATTCTTCTTCACGACGTTCATAACTGGCGATTTTATCGGCTAACCCAGATCTTTGATTCAGTACATTAGCTATGTTTTGAGATGCTTCGCCCATAGCACGTATAACATCACCAAATTTAGATCCCCCATTGGAGAATCCGAAAATGGTAGGAATTCCCTGAGCCGGAGAGGATGCAAAAAGTAAGCCAGTGGCAGCTAATTGAAAAGTTAATGCCCTGCCCATAAGATCCACGCCAGCTATCTCACCAAAAGACAATCCCTCGTTATTGAGATTGTGATAGTAGTCATACCGATGTTGTGCTGATGCTAGGCTTTCCTTGAGAGAGTTCAAGGTTTCCTTTGCCTCTTCAATTTGCTTTTCTTTGGTATCTGTGACTAGTTGCAGAATAACTTGCTCGTGGGTACTTCTGAGTAAGGACAGTTCTTCAGCATCTTTTTTCTCCAGGGCACTTAATAAAGATGAACCCAGTTGAATCACTGTGGAGATCATGTTTCTGGCTCGCTCCAGCATATAATCAAAGCGATAGTGGGGAACCGTAGGACTTAATTGGGATAAGACAGTGGCAGAAGTTCCCCCTGCTGCAAAGGCACGAACCAGTTGATTGGGGTCTATGGGAGGTTGGAATAAGGCAAGTTGCCTAAACACACCCTCAATACTGAGACTGTGACGAATTTTATAGAGCCTATCTTCGACTCTTTCCCAATATTTCAAAAATTCTTTGTTCTCGCTGACACAGAAGTAAGTGTTAATGTCACTCAGGGCAAGGGTAACTGTTTGAGGGTTATGGGTGCTATTCTCAAGCTCAATTAAAAATTGAGGAATATTACTGGCTTGATATTGTGCTCTGATTTGTTCAACCGTTGTCGGTGGTGGTGTTGGACGCTTACCTAAGCTTTCGGGTTTTTCCCCTAGTAAATCGTAAGCGAGAAGATAGAGGATGGAGGCTTGCGCAATAGACTCCCTGTTATCTTGGGTAAATAGTTGATCGCCCCAGTCCAAAATGTTGTCAATGTATTTCATGACGATCGCTTTTTCATAAGCACCGATTCGCAATTGGGCGATCGCATGGGGGTCGAAAGGTTTGTTATTATAAGCTGCGATCGCTTGGTTATCTCTCAAAAGCTGCTCTAGTTTCTGGGTGCTATTGCCTCGGAAGGGCAGATATTGCCAAAAGCGATCGGAGGGGTGTAACTGGTTATTCTCAGCTTGAGCGGTAGGATTGAAAATGTAGTGATACCATTTCTGGGCTTCTTCAAAGCGTTGATTGGCATTCAGAGTATTAGCGACTAAAAAAGGAATATGGAAAAATATTTCTCGGAAATACATTCCATAGGGACCGTCAAAATCTAATTGAGAGGTGTTAGGAGAAATAACTGAATTTCCAGATCGGAATCGAGTAAAATATAGTTCGGGGAGACTTTGGGATTCTAAACTCAATAACTTATCAATTCCCCCAATCAGGAGTTTTGTACTTAATGAACGAATTGTACTGGTAGTTAATCGTATGAAAGAAAATTCTTGATTTTCCGGTAGTGTAACCGTCTTGTTATATGAAAGGTTTATGGTATCGTTATCACCTGGATCCTCTAAGCTATCACTAATTAGCGGAATAGCTGCCCCTTTAGGAGTAGCGAGAAAAGCTTCGTCTCCGTTATCAAAGATAAACCACCCCGGCTGATTCTTGACGGAACTAACAGAGCTATGAGAATTAGATACGCTTTTCAGTAAAATTTGCTCCTTTTGGCTGTTATTGTCAACTGGTTCATATTTTGAATAATTTTTCCGAATTTGACTTTCACTGAGAGCTTCGTTCCAGATGCGAACTTCGGCAATTTTACCTTTGAAATAATTTCCGTTTGACCAACGCCCTATGAGAACAGGATCATCTCCTCTAAAAGGAGCATGATCGTTTGAGGATTCATCTTTTTCTCCGTTAACAAATATGGCTTGTTCTTCGTTGGACTTACGATAGCGCCATACGAGATAAATCCATTTGTTTTTTTCAAGGTTTTGATTTCCCTGAAGGTCATTGTGATAAAAGCCCATATAAGCTTTCTTGTTCCTGATAATCAACTGAAGACCTTGATTGGTTTCTCTAATATCGGTGCCAAGAATAGATACATCTCCATCAGGAAGCTCATCTGCATTCACCCACGCTTCTACAGTAAAGTCACTATCGGTAATTTTTAATACCGATGCTTTGGGCAATTCCACATATTCTTGCTGGTTTTGAGGCTCCTTTACAGCTTTTTCAGCCGCTTGTACTTCTTTTTCAGCCGCTTGTACTTCTTTTTCAGCCGCTTGTACTTCTTTTTCAGCAGCAGCCTTCGCTTGATCACCCTGCGCTTGTGCCAGCTTTTTCTTCGCTTGTTCGAGGTTCTCTTTCGCTTGTGTCAGCTTTGTGTTCGCTTGTTTGAGGTTCTCTTTCGCCCCAGTTGTACTATTAAGGTGTAATACAGTTATATCTTTGAAAGGATCTTCCTTTGCTTTTATCCATTCAGGGTCTTTTTGACCCTTAAACTCCCCTTTATTATTACCTGCTTCATTTGCTTCATTTTTGATTTCTTTCCCAGAACCATCATTGAGAGGCCAGTAGCCTACAAGTCCTTTGCCAGAGTCACGATTTGTAGAGTCTGCTCCGTAGTTATCATACAAAATATTCTCTGTTTCTCTGAGCTTTAATTGACCTGCCTTCATTATCCCAGTAAACCGGGGTAATTGAGCTGTATTCGATAAGGTTACCGGTTTACTTTCTTGCAGTAAATCAATTGTTATAGTAGTTCCACGGGCTAGGGAATTATAACCGTCTGTTTCCTTCTCCAGATTTCCAAATATCATCAGAATTTTTTCTGTCTCTTCTGAATTTTTATTTGCTTCTTCTGAATTTTTATCAGGGAGAGTTAAGGGATAGACTTTTTCCCAAAGACTTCCTCCCGTATTCTCATCATAGTGTTCAATTACCAGATCTTTAACTAGGGTTTGTGCCTGCACCCAAGTTTTATTGAACTTTTGGAAAGAATACTTGATAGTTGCTTTCGTTTCTGTGGAACTAGACTTGTCTTCCTTCTTCTCTATTTGAGTGGTTTCAACCCAAAAAATAAATAGCTTATTGAAGGCATAACAACCTCGGATGATATCAGCGTTAATCGTCAGTTCAATTTGTTCCCAAGCTGTCCAAGTTGGTTTATTTGCCGTTGGCTTAATGCACTTGCGATAGTAATAGATGTAGGGTTCAGTAATGGTACGCCCAAACAAAAATAATGTGTCTTCTGGGTTTGTGTCACCAACCTGACAACGGTAGCTTTCTACTATTTTTAAATTGGCTAATTCAGCAAATTTTTCAAAGTAATTCCGATAAGCTGTTTCAACGGAATCTACAGAAATCTCTGATTGTAATAACTCCTCTTCGAGTTCTTTAAAAATAGGGGTTTTGTTTTGTCTTAAACTGGGATCGATATAATTTTCGGGATACAAGAAAACTTTACGATTGGCTTCCCAGACCCGATAATTCATCATCCATTGCCACCAAATTTCGGGAATCTCTAGCTTTGTTACACCTGGTTCTAAACCTATACGACAGCGATGTAAATATTGCTGAACGGAAAGGGTTGCTTGTAAGATGTAAGACGTGGAGATAATTCCTGATGTTTCAACATCCATCAGTAAATGTTGAGATAAGTCTCGTAAGTTCGCTTTTTTCTGTTTCCACAAGACAAAACTGGTCAAAGCATCACGCTTGGATTCATTAAGTTTAATTTCGATTTCTTCGTT
Organism: Moorena sp.; assembly: GCF_982860115.1. Classification (NCBI taxonomy): domain Bacteria; kingdom Bacillati; phylum Cyanobacteriota; class Cyanophyceae; order Coleofasciculales; family Coleofasciculaceae; genus Moorena; species Moorena sp. Next base: position 17,363 of record NZ_CEYLVT010000118.1, on the reverse strand, counting down.
GATTTTCACCCAGGTTTCCTCATCATAGTTGGCTTGGGTGATTTCGATGATAGTTTGAGCGAGTGTTTTATACTGCTGCCAATTTGCTTCGACAGTTAAATCTTTTAGTTGTAGCAACTTAACCAGGAATGAGAGTTTAATCCCTGTGGAGTTGCTGAATTCAATTTCTTTTTTTAGCTTGATAATCTCTTGCACACAGTTAAAGATATCTAAACCTTTACCAACATTAGCAAGATGAGCAAAAACTGCTTTAGGTTTCCATCCTGTAATCTGGAATAATTCTGAGAGCGCAATGACATGGAAAATATCAGAGATGGTTAAGGGGACCTTAGTAATTGGCTCAATTAGACCAGACAAGGTTTGATAGTGAGTCGGATTAAACTGGAGGTGATATTTCTCTTGGATTTGTTTGATTTTGCTGATTTTAACCAAAAAGTCTCCATTAATGTCTGTCGCCTTATCAGTCACCAACAACCAAGCTAGGGTTTCAAAGGACCAATTTAGTTTTTGAGCGAGGAAAACAAAGCGACGAATTACATCTAATTTTTCTAAGGTTAGATTGCTGATTTTTTTGCTTTTTTCTGGATTCGTTTCTACTACTATCTTCAGGGGTTCGCTGGATGACCAGGCTTGATTGATAGCAGCAATAAGATTTTCTAAGTCTTTCTCCGATAAATCAAGTTGCTCTCGAAAAGTCTCGACATTGGCCAGAAAATCAAGATGGTTTTCTGAGAGATAGGCTAGTCCATAAAATTTGCCTAATTCAACTGGCTTATCAACCAGGGAAGTAGTGATAAAATCATAGTCTTGATGGGAAAGACCGAGACGTTCTGTGATTGGTTTGATTTTCGCGATCGCTTCTAAGATGCCATCATTAATCTTAATGTGCTCAATGGTTTCTGTAGCACCAGAGTTTAATTGAGTTAGTACATGGCTTAGGTCTGCAAAAGACCAATCCAGCTTGTGAGCAAGAGTAATAAAGCGACTTAGATGGTCTAAAACCTGATTACTAAGATTGCCGATTTTTAATTCAGTTGTACATTCATCTATGAAAATTTCCTCAATCACAAGGTATTGGTTTTCTTGTAAAAAGGTAAATTCTGCGGTGGATAGTTTACTTTGTTGGCGGAATGTTTCTAGATCAGTTAATCCCCCAAAATCCTTAGTGGAGATGTCAACACCGTAAAACTGGTTGAGGGCTGCTAAATCCCCGATGGAATCAGAGGTTAAGAACTCATTTTCTTCAGGAGAAAGCCCCAATGCCTCTAGTCGGGTAGCTGCATTGTCAAATGCTTCCTCACGGAGGGAAAAGTAGCGGCTGAAGCGCTCTTCTACATCATTGAATTCTTTAACTAATTGCTTAAACTGACTTAGGTGTCTAACGTCTTCTAAGGTTAGTTTTAGTAAATTGGTGAGATTATAAGCCCCTGGATAGTCAACAATGTTTTTTAGCTCCGTTGCGCTCAGGGATAACTTTTCACTCAGTAGGGATAATCGCAAGCTATAGGTTAAGGTGCTAACTGTGGTTTGCCATTCTCCACTGGCTCTTGATACGGGGGTGAGTAGGCTTTGCCAATAATCGGAATTCTCTGTGGCTTTAGCGCTAGAGTAGAGCAAGGAAGCAACTAAACTTTGGTCAGTTTTCAGGAAAGAAGCCAGTTTTTCTTCTAGTAACTGCTGTTGAGCGTCATAAATTTGGCTGAGTGTTGTTTTGATAAAGTCTCTGGCTGCTTGGGGATTCTCCACTCCATCTAAGTTGAGAGAGTTTAGAGAAGTTGCCAGCTCACGAGTTGAGACAATGCCAATTTGAGGAGTGCTTTGTAGGCTAGTAACAGTTGCAGCTAAGTCACTGCGTGGTTGAGAAAGTTGATGGATGGGACGAATGATTGTGTTAGTCAGAACATCATAGATCTCAACCGTTTTGCTCCAACGGTTCTGGTTGTAACCTCCAGCAAAAATTACCATATTGCCAGCACTAGCTGCTACTAGGGAGCTGCGAGGCTCACTGAGATTTTGGTGTGGTAACCAAGTGCCGGTAGTCGCATCATAAATATCGACTACATCGCTCCAGCCTTGTTCACCGTAACCTCCAGCAAAAATGGCTAGATTACCCACGCTGGTTGCGGCTAAATTTCCCCGTGGCTGAGATAGTTGTTTAGTGACCCATTGCTTTGTGCTGACATCATAAATGTCCACTACGTCACTATAACCATCTTGATTCCAACCTCCGGCAAAAATGGCTAAATTACCGACAGTGGTGGCTGCAATCTGATCACGAGCTACAGATAGCTTATTACTTGCAGTCCATTTTTTCCCTTCTTGCCCATCCCGGTTGTAGATATCAACCACATCACTGAACCCTTCATCACTAAAACCTCCGGCGAAAATTGCCAAGTTGCCTACGGTAGTGGCTGCAAGAGCTGATCTAGCTTGGGAAAGTTTACCTGGTTCTTTGAGCCAGGTTTTTTGACTGCCATCATATATATTGACTGCATCGGTGCGACAGTAGAGGAGATGGCTATATCCCCCAGCAAATATGGCTAAATTACCTACACTGGTGGCTCCTATGGAACTGCGCTGTTTCAAGGAGCGTTCTTGAGTCGTTTCCTCTATGGGTTGGGTACTCCACGTTTTACTAATGGCGTCGAAGATATCAATTACCTCGCCATCTGTATCTTCTTCATCACTATTGTAACCCCCGGCAAAAATTGCCAGTGTTCCCACGCTTGTGGCTGCACCACCTAACCGAGATTGGGAAAGTTGACCGGCATTCTTGGGTGTTAACCATTCTTTTTCATGGGCATCGTAAATATCTACGGTATTACTACCTTGGTCGGTAAGATACTGGTCGTGTCCTCCGGCAAATACGATCAAGCTGCCTACTGTAGTGGCTGCCGAACCAAATTGTGAAGGGAAAGGCTGCTGAGAAACTAATTTAATCTGACCTATTTCAACTAAGCGATCGAAGATGTGGCTTGCTGTTGGTTGGGTAATCTCAATCTCATCATTGAGCAGAGATGCAGGGGTAATTAATAAAGGAGTTGAGAGGAACCACAGGTCTTCTACAAAGTTACGAATTCCCGTTTCTAGGTTATCCCAATTCAGATGGGAGTAGTATTTCTCAATACTCTGGTTCCGGGTTTGATTAACGATGTAGTCAAGTTCAGCAGGTTTTAGTCCAGAGGTTTTTAGCCATTCATTGAGGGATGTGAGTTGAATAAATTTGTCTAAGCTAGGCTGATTGATATCGCTATCATTTAGTTTTAATAGAATCTGATAGTCTTCTAGGCTTAATCTTAGGAGTTTGAGAATTTTAGTGGTGCGGAAAAGTAAGGATAAATTCTCAACGGTTAAGTCAACCTCGGCATCTTCACCCCAAATGGCTTCAGCAATTTCTACCAGTTGATTCTCATTGATTTTCAGAGCCGTAATTAATCGAGTTTGACTAAATTCTTGGTTTTGTGTGGTTTCACTGTCCGTTGCTTGAGCAATTTTCCAGCTAGAAACACTATCTGTATAAAGTGGATTCTCTGGGTAGGTAGGATGATAAATTTGCGCTTCGGTTTTGGCAATGTGGGGATTATTAAAGATACGGTCAAAGAGGGGTTGAGATTTAGGAGCATCCTTTTGACCGACGGTTTTCATGTCGTACCAAAAGCTAGATAAAACATCGAGGGTAAGTTTGTATTTGGTTTGGGCTTGTTTTATTTTAGCTATTTGGGTAATTGTCTCAGTATTAATCTCGGTGCTGTTCAGAGATTTGAGTACCCAATCTAAATCAGTAAATGACCAATTGAGTTTTTTGGCAAGGCGGACAAAGCGATTGATTCTGTCTAATTTTTCAATGGTCATGCTGGCTGCATCACCATTATTGTTGATAAAAAATTTATCTCCTAACCCGTTTTTAAGTTCTTCGTTACTCAGGTTTTGATAGAGAAGTTCGGATATTTCTGGGACTGAAAGTCCTATTTTGCCAAGAATTTCCTGAAACGATTCTTCTTCAAGATTTCCCTTGTCATTTACTTGAATAGTTTCAACTCCATATAATTGGCTGAGTTTATCTGCTTCACTTTCTAAGGTGGTGATGATTTGATACTCTTCATCAGAAAGTCCTAACTCTTCTCTAGCTACTTTTTCTTCTCTAGCTACCTTTTCTTCCTCTGCATCAAAGGTTTTATAGATAGAGGCGAGATTGGTTTTGCGATTATCTAGATAGCTGCGAATTTGTTCCAGGGGAAAATTAAAAGGTAAGTTAAAGGGATAAGTTGCTGTTGCTAGGGTTTTGAGAGCATCATCTCCTTCAATTTGTTTTTCGAGAATAGTGTTGATGATTTGTAAGGATGGTACTAAATCATTGGTATTCTCACAAGTTAAGTCTATTTTTGCTAAGTCGGGACGGCGTTCATCAAGTTTTAATCCTTCAGGTATGGTAGGAATTAAACTTGACATTATTTGCTGTATAAGTAAACTTTTTTGACCGTTATTTACATCTGTGCTAAATGCCTCTAATTGCTCGGCAAGTTGTGGATCGGGTAAAAAGTCTTTCCTTTCAATGACTATTTTTTCATTTTCATCAAAAATGCGCACATGATAGAAGTCACCAGCTTCCTTAGTTTCCTCCAATAAAACCGGACTCTTAACTGTTTGAGGAAGGTCATCTTCACTCTTCTTAAGGGTGATATTATACTCTTTAGCTTTAGCTATTTTAGCTTCAGCTATTTTATTCGGCTCTGTAATATATTGGTCAACAACCCTGATTAAATCAACAAAGTAGGCTGCTGGACTGTAAATTGAGTGGCAATGTTCGCAATCAAAATAGTCCAAATCCCCGAACATTTCTTGATAGCTGGGAATATTTTCAAATTCATTGATAATATCGTCATTGTCACTGTCGGCGATCGCGCTTACTCGCATAGCCCGAAAATAGGGGGAGGCTACGGTATCTTTGATATTTGCCCACAGCAGCATGGTTTTACCTTTAATGGCTGTGGCATTTTGATGAATTTCTTTGGCAGTTTCTGCTTTGTTGGTAGTTGCTTTTTTAGGCAGTCGCAACTTGCTAAATTTCTGGACAAATTCCTCTTCTGTCATTGCAGCGATTTGATGAGCAGAATCCCAGCTTTTACTGAGTAAAGCTTTGGCAATTTTAGGGTTATCATTCAGTCGCAATAATCGCTGGTATTTTTTTAATAGCTCTAAAGTTGTTTCCCGCTCTAAGTTGTCCCACTTTAATTTGTCAGCTTGACCATTGCGAAAATTAAACTGAAGGATATCAAAATCGGGGTTTTGCTTGTAAAAGGAATTAAGGTTATTGTCTGATATTTTAATAGTTGACATTTTAGTTTCCTGGTTTTTGTTAATTGAATTGTTCTAATTTGGTAATGTCTGGCTTAATTCCCCTCCTGGGAGGGGTTAGGAGGTGGGTTTGGTTTGGGGTTGATTTCGGTGCGTTACACTGTCGTTAACGCACCCTACAAGATGGGCGATTGGCCGTAGGCCACGCTACGCGATCGCACTCCGATCCTTCGATTGATAAGACAAGGGAGGAATGTGTTGGGTTTCATTCCTCAACCCAACCTACAAGATCAGAGATCGCACTTCACCACAAAGTATCGACATCGTAGTAAGTAAAAGCAATATCATTAGTCAAGATTACAATTTTTTCCAATTGAGTTTGAGCAATTAACATCCGATCAAAAGGATCTTTATGATGCAGAGGAAGAGCAGCAGCTTTGAGTGCATGAGATGCTGTAATATACAAAGTATTTATTCCGTCCATTTGCATTTGTTGAGGAATAATAATTTCTGGTGTTTGGGGTAATTTTAACTTGCTCGCTTTGTATTTAATGCCGATTTCCCAGATACTAGCTACAGATAACAAAAGTTCGTTATCGAAGGCAATAATCGCTTCTTGGGCTGTTTTGCTCAATCTTTCTGGTTCAACTAACCACCACAACCAACAGTGAGTATCCAGTAATAATCTCAATCTTCTTCTCCTTCAAATAAGCGAATCAAATCTTTGTCAGGTTGGTTGAAATCATCAGGTACAGTAAATTGACCACGTAAACGTCCTGGAAGACGCTTTGAGAGTTGAGATTCTTGATACTGACTCAATAATGCTACTGGTTTTCCTTGATTGGCAATGACGATCTTTTCTCCCTGTTGCACTCGGACTAAAAGTTGCGAAAGTTGTGTTTTAGCTTGGTCAATATTGATTACTTCCATCTTCTTTATACTTAGTTGAATAAACTAGAGTAACTATAACAACATTTTAGAGGAAATAGTTTATTTGTTTGATTTCTTTTCCTTAACCCAACCTACAAGATCAGGCGATTGGCCGTAGGCCACGCTACGCGAGCGCACTTTAGAAGCGATCAAGATTGGGATCTGAGATTTTTATAGTTGACATTTTACTTTCCTCGTTTTTGTTAATTGAATTGTTCTGATTTAGTGATGTCTGGCTTAATTTGGGTTTGATTTCGGTGCGTTAACGACAGTGTAACGCACCCTACAAGAGCGGGCGATCGCACTACCCCTGTGAGCCCTCTTATTCCCCTCCTCTGCGGAATTCCCAAAATCTAGAGCGATCTTCAGGAATGGGGTCTGGTAACTGATATAATTCAATATTTTCTCTATCGACTATCTCTTTGTAGCCAGGATGGACAAGAACGCTTTCTTGACCTGGTATTACTTGAGATACATCAAGCCAGATCGCACCGCGCATACTATTGTGTTTATCATATTTACCTTGAAAACCAATTGTTAAATATGGCAAAGTTAAATTTGAATTGTTCTTTACTTTAATTATGAGATTGTTATCGTCTGTAAACCCAATTAATTCCCAGGTAATTTTTTTTCTGGCTTGAATTATTTGTTCTTCTTCTGATGAAAATGGTTTTGGTCCATTTATGATTTCTTCCCATTCTTCTTCACTATAAGAATCTCGTGCATCTTCAGCTCTTATAGTTATCCATTCTTCAAAACTATTAGCTATTTTTTCTAGACCTTCATCCGCCCACTCAAATACAGGCGAATCGCTCCCTTTAGCAAGAAGAGAATATTTAAAATAAGCTTTTGAATCATCATAATGTCCTATAATTAAAAGTGTTTCTCCGCTCTTGAATTTTATAGTCTCTGGGCTACTCAAAACCCCTATTTGATAGGAGTAACCACCTTCTCCATAAAGTTTTGCCAAACCATATTTTGATACAAAAGCAATATAAGAAGGAGGTAATAATGAAAAGCTTTCTGCTGGTAGAGAAAGAAGCTCATCTTTTTTGTGAATATCAATCACGTGAAAATTTTTCGTATTAATTGTAGCAATTTCTTCGTCTAACCATTCGTACATAGTCTTGTATATCCTTTAAAAATTTATTGTGTGGCCAATCAATAATTTTATTAAATATCTTAGGTTACTGAGTTTTTCCTGTTCTTCTAGCTCCAAATCTTTGTTGATCTGTTAGTCCAGTCTTTGGGTCTTTAACCATGTGTTCAGTATTAGGATCTCCAAAGGCAGGTTCAACATACATAGGATCTCCTCCATCAGCAAGAGGTCTTATATGAGAAGTTCGTGCCGGTTTATCAGTGCCCCGATCTACGGGCCATAATTGTCCGACTCTTTCTTCCCAAGCTTTTTTAGCTTTTGCTTTGTGATTTTTAAAATAATTCCGCGCCCGCATAACCTCCTCAGGTGTCCGAACTTCTCCTGGAGGCAATTCGCGTATAATTCTAGGGTCTGTGATTCTTGGTTTAGGCTTACCTTTACTTGCTTGTCCTCCTCTAGCTCCAAATCTTTGTTGATCTGTTAGTCCAGTCTTTGGGTCTTTAACCATGTGTTCAGTATTAGGATCTCCAAAGGCAGGTTCAACATACATAGGATCTCCTCCATCAGCAAGAGGTCTTATATGAGAAGTTCGTGCCGGTTTATCAGTGCCCCGATCTACGGGCCATAATTGTCCGACTCTTTCTTCCCAAGCTTTTTTAGCTTTTGCTTTGTGATTTTTAAAATAACTCCGCGCCCGCATAACCTCCTCAGGTGTCCGAACTTCTCCTTGAGGCAATGCGCCTATAATTCTAGGGTCTGTGATTCTTCTTGGTCGGCTAGATAAATTTATCGATGATGTACTCATAGGATTACTTGCTAGAGCTGAGAGCCGTGTACTCGCTGGTCTAGCTCGCGTTAAAAAAAGTCTTAGTAGTTTTCCTTTTTCATCGAAAAAAGTTATGGGATTACCCCCCACAAACCCATACAAATTCAACCCATCCACAGTACCCGCAGGATCAGGCTTCAACCACCTTCCCAACCAAGGCGCATAATACCTCGCTCCGTAATAATAAAGCCCAGTGCTATCATCTCTTTCCTTCCCGCTATAGCGATATTCCTTTAGCTTCACCTCCTGCTGATTCTTACCCGCAATAAACGCCGTTCCCCCATAGGGAAAATACTCCTCATAACTGATAATCTGGGCATCATCATCCACTTCCAAAGCAACAGAACCCAGGTGATTATCCAGTTGATAACGCCACTGATTTCCCCTCCTGGGAGGGGTCAGGGGTGGGTTCCTCCGGTTCCCCTCCTGGGAGGGGTTAGGGGTGGGTTCCTCCCAATAATGGAAAATTGCCACACAGGTTTCATCATCCATTACTCTCAAAGTTTGCCGTTTAAGGATAGTTATTTCACCATTTGGGGTTTGATTATGCAAGCGTTTGACTTCATAATTACCCAAATATATTTTTGATTCCTTCTGAATTACAGCACCACCATTTACCAAACGCTCCGACACCTTGCGAGTTCGCATTTCCCCACTATCATAGGTATAATAATCACTATCATCGGGCAAATCTGAACGTTGGATAATTCGAGCTTTAACTAAATTTTCACAGCAATTAAACGTCAAGCTCACTGTACTATTACCATTAAGCTGTTGCTGATTTCCGGAACGGTCATAAGTAATAGGCAGGGAATCAGTAAACCCATTCTTACTGCTAACAGTTTTTAACCGATTGGAATCCGGCATAATTTCCTGAGTGCGCGTCCAGGAATTGGATGCAGTATGGGTAGTTTTAATTAAATTGCCCCCATCATCATAGGTATAACTTTCCCGATACTGTTCCAACGCATTACTATCACTCAGCGGGACAAACTTACTCTGCTTAAAGTCCCCATCTTGGTCATTATTGTTATACGTTCTTGCATTAATTCCCGGATGCTGCCTGCCATTGGCTTTAATCAAACGGTATAGGGCATCATAAGTATAGTCAGAAAGGGGTTCTACCTTTTGATTGTTGTAGAAAACCGTTTCATAAGTATTATCCTTGAGACGAGTAATATTCCCCACCGGGTCATAGGTATAGACGATATCCTGAATCACAGACTTGCGTTCTTGACCGTTGCGATCGCGATTCGACCTGGTACTATACAGCTTAATTAAACGCCAAGTTGTCTCTTCGTAGCTATAACTTGTCTTCACCCCATTGCCATAGGAGACAGCAACCCTTTGACCTTTAGCATCGTATTCAATGTTCTTGATAATGGGCTGTAATGTGCCATCTGGTAATGTTACTGTAATCTTTTCTAACAACCCTAAGCGATTGTAACTATTGGTAGTGATAGAACCATCAGGAATAGTCTCAGCGATTAACTGTTGGATCCCATTAAAAGCAAAACTGCTGGTATAACTTTCGTCTTCCAACTCTACGGTATCATCCCAGTTTACATAATCCTGGTAATTTTTATTTAACTGCCGAGTTGTTTCTAAACTATTTCCTTGGAGATTGTATGTGCTGTTAGTAATTACTCCAGATTGGTCGCGCAGTTGATAAAGTTGTCCTCGCAAATTAAAGTCTTCGGCATTGGGTTGGCTTTCCCCATAAATGAATGTTTCAACTACATTATCAGTAGCAACAGTTCCATCATTCTTGATACCTTTAGTTCTAATTTTGACCTTTCGTTGCAACTCATCATAATAAATTACCTGGTCGAAATTCCTGGGACTGCGATTCCATAAATGGTTACCCATAGCATTATCTAAACTGAGGTTAACTCCCCCATCGGTACTGTCAGTAACCAAAGGATTTACTGGTTCTTCTTCACTACCTACTCTCAGCCCATAACGATATCGGAAATTATAATAAGCTGTCCCCTGAGTCAGATTAGAAGCATAGAGTCGAGGATCGATAGATTCAATTAACCGTCCTTGAATATCATAGTTATAGTAAGACGTTAAGCCATTGTCATTTACTAGAAAAGCCCTACCCAAACTATCGAAAACCCTAATTACAGGAGTATCATAAAATACCGCCGCCTTCTCCAAAGCATCTTTTTCATTGCGTTGCGCTTCGGTAGGATTAGTTGGATAATTTTCCAGGAAATTTTTATAGAAACTGGAATCTTTTACCGTATCATTTTCATCGTAATTCTTTTCTTCCCAAGGGTTAAACTCAACCTTACTGAAAAATCCCTTGGCAGTTTCCGTGCGAATTACTCGTTCGAGGGGGTCATAATATAGAGTATCAGATACCCCAAACTGATTAAGGGTTTCATTATCCACATATTCATAGGTATTGAGATAATAAGGCTCATATTGCTTAACGGGATTACCCTTATTGTTATAAACTGTGCGACCAGACGTTAACCAGCGCTCCTCCGAATTTCCCCTCCTGGGAGGGGTTAGGGGTGGGTTAGGTTGGGTTAGGTCAAAGGCCAGTCCACCCTCCACCTTCACCTTACTTTGTAACTCCCTACCAAACCCATCACTATAGGAAATATTGGTTAGGATTCGAGCATTACCATTATTAGGATAATCTTCCGCAATTAAATTAACAGCATGAACAGGAACATTATTTTCTTTCCAGGCAAACAAATCGTAATAAAAATAGCTAGCAGCACCCTGTAAATAATCCTGGGAATTCGCCATCAATTCTGCTAAGTTAGGCAACTCCTTAACCTGATAGTCTTCCAGTGGTTCAAAACCCTGAGACTCCCCATTTTCAGTTCCATAAAAAGAGGTAACAACTACCATCCCCATGGGGTCAAACAGCACCTCAGAAATATTTTGATTAATATCCCGGATTCGCTGGGTTTGAAGCGTCTGATAATCGACCTTTTCCACCACCATCTCATTACTTAAAGCATCCGTAACCTTTACGGTCAGCAAATTATAAGCGTCATAGTCGTAAGTAGTAGCATTCCCAAAGGGGTCGATTGTCGCTTTCGGTAAAAAGAATTTGTCTGCACTATTATAAGTTTGGGTTAATCCTGGATTCCACCAATAATTCTCCTTAAGCTGATATCCCCCTTCTGTTGAAAGTAAATTTTCCAATTGGTCTTGATTTAAGGCGCTGGTAAATGCCTCTTGAACCTGTTCTTTATCAAATTCAGCAACTTCAGTTTGATAGAGCAAAGCTTCCGGACTAACTTCTCCCAATGGCAAGGATTTTTCTTGTTCCGGCGACCAATAATAATGACGTTGCCAAGTCAATAACCGAGACGCATCAGACTCTAAAACCTGCTCTAAATAATCATCAACTTCCGCGAAAATAAAATATGCTTCTCCTGAGTTTAACGTGAGATTAGTAATTTCATAACTCTTATTTTCTAGAGGAACACCAAGTAAATTAATATCTTCTCCGGTGATATTAATAAACCGATTATCCTCACTGACAACCTTCAAACTTAATTGCTCAGGGTGTATCTTGTTCCCCTCCTCGGAGGGGTTAGGGGTGGGTTGTCTCCTGCCATAAGCCACCGTACAAGAACGAAGCACATTCCCATAGTCATCCACCTTCAAAACAAATTGATGACTAATGCGCGGATCGTCAGCATTACGTTCATACTGATAGCTTAGAGTTTCCCTAGGCTCAACAAAATAAACCCCATATTTATTCTCCCCTTTCCCTTGTAATAACTTGACGTGATAATTTGTTTCAGTCACAGCATAGGGTTTATCTTCCAAGTCAGAACCATCTAACCCATAAACCTCTTCCCTTAGCACCATTCCTTTTAACGTCCAGTACGCTTGACGACTGGTTTCCGCATCCACTTCCCCGTGCAAATCTGCAAAGATACTATCGGGGAATTGATAAGCTTGACTATCCCCCTGAAAATACTCCTTTTCATACTGGCGAGACAAAGAACCATAACGCTGCCAAGCTCCGGTATGATACCAAGTTTTTGTTAATATCGGCGGTACATAAAAATCTTTCCCATCCTGCTCCCCCCTTACTAAGGCTTCCTCTTGCTCCCCCCTTACTAAGGCTACCTCTTGCTCCCCCCTTACTAAGGGGGGCTGGGGGGGATCATCTTTCAACAAATCCTCTAAGGTTTCCGCATCCCTGCGCTCAACCAATCCAAAACCGCGAAATTCCCGCTCAACCCCATCATAATAACCGTGATGATAAGCATAGGAACTGACCATTTTGGAACCGGAAATCAGGTCAAAACTTTCCGTCTTCTCCACCACCTGCACCGGAAACGGTAAATTAACAATCCAAGGGTTACCCTTCTTTTTATCTTCCAGGTAAAACTTAGTGGAACTGCAATAGGTAATAGTGGATTTTGACCCCAGATTGTTATTAATCTCGTTTAACAAATAGGGTTTGCGACGCTGACAAAAATCGTAACACCAGTGGCGGGGTTTTATATGGTTGTCGCTAAATACCAAACAAGTTGTACCATTGCCATAGACATCCGCAAAACGAATTTGATTTAACTGTTCCCACTTACTCGGTAAATAAATAGTTATCGGTTCACTAAAACTATTCCCACTTTGGTTAAACCAGATCTGCACCCGGTCAGAATGGACATAAATCAAGTCAGCCGTACCAGAACCATCCAAATCTGCGAGAAATAACCGTGAAGCGTCCATCTGCTTGCCAAAACGGGGAGCATGATCCAACAGCACCCGCTGACCAAACTTCCCATAGCCTAAACTTGGCCAGCACTCCACCATGCCATTAGTAACGCGCACCAAGTGCTGCATCCCAGTGCCAAATATATCCGTAAATTGCCAAATTTCCGACTCTGACCCCTTCCGAACCAAAGGAATGTCATTTTTCTTATTTCGACTGAATGGGCTACCAAAGCCTTCTTTACCTTTACCTGGATAAATCCAAATGCGATCGCTATCCATCCGCAAAATATCTGTTAAGCCATCCCCTGTCATATCCAACAGTTGATTTTCTGGGTTGTTAAAGTCGGTGGGAAACGAAGGAAATGTCTGGAAACTCTGCCAAGTGCGATCGCTATTCGCCTCATAATACCCAGTAGTCGTTCCCCTACTCACCACCAAATTCATTTGACCATTACCTGTCAAATCCATCAATCGCTGAGTCGCCCCCTGGACATTGCGTTCAATGGGGAAAGCTTGGGGAGTTTGGGGTGGACTATAGCTGACTGCGGCTCCATCCTTTCCGTTGTCCTTGGCTTCCGGCTCCCAATAAAGAGTGGTTTTACCGTCACTGTAGAGAATACCCGGAATACCTTCCCCATATAAATCAATCAGAGAATAATTCGGAGGTAAATCTATACCGGGTAAAAACTCACCCTTTTCTGACAACAGAGGCTCAAAGGCATGATTTGTTGGTTTAAATTCCGTATAGTTAAACTCCAAAGGCGGCAAACTTTTGGTTTGATATTTGCCATTATCATAGCTATAGCCAACAGATTCAACCCCACTCATCAGGCTAACTATAGGTGTTTCATCATAGGAGAAACGAGTCCCATTAACAAGGATAGGTTCACTACCAAATTCTGCTTCAAAGCGATGGAACATCAAGATGCTGCGACACAGCCGATGGGTGCGGATTTCAAACCCAGCATGGTAAGTAGAAAACGAATCTTGGCGATTAGTCCACGATTGAACTGGACGATAGGGGGTGTCGGAGTCAAGATTATACTCGCCATAATCAAACACCACTTCAAACAACCATTGTTCTGCCTGATTTTGCCCTTCCTGAAAGGGAGTAACATTCCCGTACTTGATTCGTTCAATATATTTATTAGCAGTTTGGCTGCGGTTGATCTCACAAAGGTCATTTGGTACGTTATCTATATTTTCTGACTTGTATTCATAGACAACGCGATCGCCTGATGCATTAAACGTTTCTGATAGCAGCCATTCAAAGATATGACGAGGCTTTTCTGGAGCAAAGATTCTACTATTCTCGGTTTTGCCAAAAATACTAGTAACATTATCACTACTGACTACCCGCCAAAAAGAATCTCCCTCCGGTGCAATCCACTGTTCAATCTGGGCAAATAATCCTTCCGTGCGGGGACGATAAGAGATAACCGTGTATTTAATATTGTTTGCGATCGCCTCTCGCTTACCCCCTACAATCGGAACTAAATCGTCTCCATTAAAAATTATAAAAGTATCAGAGCCATCGTATTGTGGCAGTCCTTTTGAGGTTTTGCGAGAAATATTCGGGATAGAAAGATTGAACCCCAAACCAAAGCTTCCGTTTCCACTACCAGAACTGTAATCAACGCTAATTTTTGGCTCAAATCCGCGACAGGAGGAGGTTCCAATCGGAATAGATAGGGAAGCGGTTCCAGTGAATTCTGAAGCTTGAAATGTTTCTCCTATACCTTGGATTGCTCCTCCACCTTTGGGGAGAGAAAGCTGAGTCGCGGTGATTTGGTTTTCCATAGCGGTAAGCCTTAGAGTTTAGGCATTGTAGTCTTGAGCGTGATACTGATTTTAATGTTGTCCTGGAACTTGCAATACACAGGTATTCTAGTATTTGTAAGCCATGGATTTTACCTTTTACTGTAATGAATTTCAATCAATATATTTATAGAATCTCAGATTTAACCTGGCTTGACAGTACCCTTGAGGGTACCTTTTCAGCAGCTGATCATTGTCTTGATGCAGTCGCTCATGGGGGGAACCCCCAAGCTCATAAGGGTAGGTTTTTTACAAAGACGTCAGGTGTGGGGTGTGGGGTGTGGGGTGTGGGGTGTGGGGGTACAGACAAGCGATGGCATAACCTGAGGGGGTGACAACCAGGCTAAAAATGGCTTGGAGTAAGCTTTGGAGTGATGCTATTCCCAAAAAAGGGAGCAGATAAGCGGAATGTCGAACTTGCTAACCTTGGCCAAAAGGCCACGCTACGCGAACAACTTGATAACTTAATAACCTTGGCCAAAAGGCCACGCTACGCGAACAACTTTATAACTTGCCAACCTTGGCTAAAAGGCCACGCTACGCGAACAACTTACCAACTTGCCAACTCTTCCTTATATCCCATGACTTTTTCCAATTACCCAATGACGGCGGAAAAAACGGGAAAGAGCAGACTCTTTTAAGGATAAATAAATGGGACGCCCGTGGGGACAAGTGCGAGGGTTTCTAGTCTTTTTCCACTGATCTAATAACTGCTGCATTTGTGATAAACTTAGGGGGATACCATTGCGAATTGCACTGCGGCAGGCAGTTGCGACTTGAGCGGTTTGTAAGTCTCCTCCTAAACTAAGTTCTAATAGGGCTTTGGCACAATCGTCTCGCTCGCGCAACAGTTCTGGTGCATTCCGTACTGCCCACAATTCTTCTCCAAAGGGGTCAATTTCTAAACCAATCCGCTGTAGTTGTTCCACCTGGCTAGGAGATAACTGCTGGAGAATGATGGGAGGTTCTAAGGGGACTAACTGCCAGCGATCGCATAATTGTTCATACAACACCCGTTCATGGGCAATGTGCTGTTCAATTAACCAAATACCGGTGGGATGCTCGGCTACGATATACATATTATGAAGCTGAGCCACGGCTCGCAGTTGGATTAGCCCAATATCATCGGTTTTGCTATCAGTTTTGTCAGTAATTTCTTGAGTGGCTGCTATCCCTTGAATTGAACGACTGGTGGTGTAACCTCCTCTAGCTTCCGATGTTTTGAGTAACTGTTTTACCCTGTTCGAGTGAATGGTTTCTGGAAGATTAGCTGGAGTGATTCGCAAGGCGTGCTCGATAGCTTCAGCAACTTGCTGTTGCCAGTAAGATACCGAGTGTAAGTAAATTTCGGTCTTGGCTGGATGACGATTCCAGTCGATTTGACTCGGACAAATCCGCAGGTGCAGGAAACAAATGGGATAGCGGTCGCGAGGCAAGGTTCGAGCTAATGCTGTGATCATGGTTTGTTCCAATTCATGCGATCGCACAATTCGTCCATTAGTCGCTACCTTTACCCAGTCTGCACGTCTGCGATGGCATCGGTCCGGTAATCCTAACACTAGCTCCATCAAACCATTTCCGACATTTCCCTTGGTGGTTTTATCCTGTTCTTGTTCTGTTGCGGAATCCGGTATGGGCACTTCTACGGTTAGGGGCTGCAAATCACTTTCCTTTAACTGCTTGATAATTTGAGGCAGAATCTGTTGGGCAGTATGACCAGGACAAAGATTAAACCATGGACGTCCATTTTGCTCCACTTGCCAGCTCACCCTAGGATGACACAGAGCATGTTGATGAATAATGGTTTGGACAGCACGCAACTGTTGTGCCATCGCCGGTAAACCCTGACGACGCACGGGGAGCTTACCAAATAAGTTAGACACTATCACAATCGTACCGGGTGCGATCGCAGCAGTTTCAATCTGACGCAGTTCACCTTGGGAATTATAAATTACTCGCCACCCCTGACTATTTCCTGGACATCGGCTCAAAATTTCTAACTCTGCCACAGCCGCCAAACTATGCAACGCTTCCCCACGAAATCCCAAACTAGTAATCTTCCACAGATCATCACTACTACAGATTTTGCTAGTACTGTGGGCAAAAGCCGCTTTTTGTAAATTCTTTACCTCCATCCCTGTGCCATTATCTGCCACTCGTACCCGCCATTGCTCAGTCCACAGGGAAACAGTAATCCGAGTTGCCCCAGCATCAAGGGAATTTTCGATCAGTTCTCGCACCACTGCGGCTATTGAATCAATCACTTCCCCAGCAGCAATTAGATGAACTACGTTTTTAGGTAGGGTTTGAATAATCATTTCAGGGAATCGGGAATTGGGAATCGGGAGTAGGGAATCGGGAGTAGGGAATCGGGAATCGGGAATCGGGAATCGGTAAATAGGCAAAAGGCAAAATGCAAGCTAGCAATAGTAGGAAATAGAGCCAATGATTTTTTTGTTTTATGAGAAATCAGCATTTAGTTTAATGATAGATTTTTCCATGCTACAGTTAATTTTAAAAAAGTTTTATCCACAAGACAAATAACAATAAATCATATTACCATAAATAATGTAATTAAAAATGTGATTAAACCGATTGATAGCGTTTATCGTACTTATGATATACAGTTAAGTTTATTCCCCCGATTCCCGATTCCCGATTCCCGATTCCCGATTCCCGATTCCCGATTCCCGA
>NZ_CEYLVT010000117.1:12425-23047 GCF_982860115.1 Moorena sp. | reverse complement strand
CCGAGCCCGATCCCGAGCCAACTCCTGAGCCAACTCCCGAGCCCGATCCCGAGCCCGATCCCGAGCCAACTCCCGAGCCCGATCCCGAGCCAACTCCCGAGCCCGATCCCGAGCCAACTCCTGAGCCAGTTAGTCAGCCAGATCCCGAGCCAGTTCTCGCAGCTACTCAGGGAATTCCAGCTCCTGCCCCAGATTCAGATACCGACGGCATTGATGCTACTATCACATTTACCGGTAATCAGCTGGCACTGTTCCCAGGTGGCAACTTGACTCTGAGTGATTCTAATAACACCACTCTGGTTGGCGCAACAGTAACAATTGCCAATCTACTGAATCCCACAGAGGAACTGCTTACTGTTGACAACACTGATACTGATATAACGGTTAGCTTCGATGCTGATAATGGTAAACTCACCTTAGATGGGGTAGATACCATCGAAAATTACGAGCAAGTCCTCAACACCCTCCAGTATGAAAACATATCTGGTGTGGATAGCGATCCAGACACAGTGTTTGATGCGCCTAGTCGCATTTTCCAGTTTGTGGTTGATGATGGTTTAGCTTTCAACAACCAAAGTGAGGTAGCTACTCTGATTGCCATCCAAGATAATAGCTCGAGTGTGATTGGTACTCCCCAGGATGATACGTTGCTTGGGGGTAATGGCAACGATACCCTAGAAGGTATCCAAAACGATGACTTACTCGATGGTGGAGCTGGTAATGATAGCCTGATTGGAGGAGATAACGAAGACACCTTGATCGGTGGTGACGGTAATGACGTCCTGGAGGGTGGCAATAATGACGACTTACTGGATGGTGGAGCTGGTAATGATAACTTGTCTGGGGGAGAAAACGAAGACACCTTGCTCGGTGGTGAGGGTAATGACTCCCTGTTTGGTGGTAACAGTAATGATACCTTAGAAGGCGGATTAGGCAATGATACCTTATCTGGCGCAGGGGGCTTTGACACCTATGTCTTGAACCCTGGTGAGGGAACAGATACTGTGATTAGTTTTGAAGATGGAATCGATGTCTTCAAGTTAGGTGGAAGTCTGACCTTTGATGACCTGACAATTGGTAATAACCTTGGCGCGACTACTATTAGTATTACTGGCACTGGCGAAGTCTTAGCACAGGTGTTCGGGATATCCACGACTCAGCTCACAGCGGCAGATTTTGTTGTTAATGAGGATGTAATCGTTTAATTCAAGAGCCGCACACCCACTTCCAGAGTGGGTGTGTTGGTCCTTGCTGACAAATCCGTTGTACTTGTTGCTCCAGACGTTTCTGTTCTAAGGGTGGTAATCCAAATAAAATATTGCGACTTTGCCAAACTAAGACGGCTAAGGTTGTGCCAATACAGATAGCCAAACCTAGTGCAGGCACATGGTTGTAGATAATACTATACCGGAGTGCTGCCCAGGTAAAATGCGATCGCATCAGGGAAATTTCATACTGCCAAGCCCACAGGCTTAATGGAGCAACAGTTATCCAGAGAATGCCTACGAAAATCCACCTACCATAAACAGTTAATTGATGTAATCGTTTTACCCTGGCCTGAAGGATTGGGTCAAGGGTAATTTTTCGTCTTGGGCTATCTGGTTGCTCCATAATTAGAAGACTATTGAAAATGAGAACTAAACTTCATCAGAAAATTCTGCTTCAATCACTGAATTCCCCTCCTTTTCGGGCTTAACCGGAACATCGACTACAGACTGAGCTTTACCAGTGCGCTCTCTCCACCAAGCTAACAGGGTACTAGCAATAAAAATACTGGAGTAAGACCCTGCTGTAAAACCAATAATTAGTGCTAAAGCAAAGAATTTTAGGGTTTCTCCCCCGAACAGCAAGATTGCTAACAGGGGTAGCAAGGTAGTTAAGGTGGTATTGATAGAGCGGGTTAAGGTTTGATTAACAGCATCCTCTACAATTTGATTGATATGTTGACCTGGCTTGAGTTTAATTACTTCTCGCACCCGATCGTAAATCACCACAGTATCATTAACAGAAAAACCAATAATTGTCAATAGGGCAACCACAAATAAGGTATCGACTTCTACCCCTAGCACTAAACCTAGGATAGAGAAAAGACCAATAGCGATTAAGACATCGTGGAACAGGGCAACGAAAGCGAATAGGCCATAATCAAACTCGAATCGGAAGGTAAGGTAGACAAAAATGCCCACAAAGGCCATAAACAAAGCGATTAAGCCAGAAATAAACAGTTGCCTGCCCAAGGTAGGACCAACGGTGTCAATCTGAGTAGATTTGGGATCGAAAACACCAAGACGCTCGGTTAGGGCAGTTTGCAACTGGGTGCGTTCTTCAACATCTAATGTTTTAGTCCGAATTGTCAGGGCTTGTTTTTCTTCCCCTAGTATTTGGATACTGCTATTGCCAAGACCTTGAGCTGTCATGACGTCTCGCACCATAGCCAAATCGATCGGTTGATCGCAGTTTCCGGGTTGAGTACAGTCTCTCTCTAGCTGTAGGCGGGTACCACCAACGAAATCGAGACCTAACCGTAAAGGGGCTCCTAGTTGGATAAAAGAAATCACCATGGCAATGATACCGACCGTAATCAGGGCGGTTGAGATGCTCCACCAAAGCGATCGCGTTTTAATTACATTCAGTTTCATATTGACTTTTCTATTGATAAATCCTTATATAGCAAAGGGAACAGCGGATCTGGGAACAGGAAGTAGTAAATAAACTTATCACAATTAATTTAATTTAGGATTGCTATAAATTAGGAATTATGAATGATGAATTATGAAATGGGTTTGTTGATGGAATCTGAGTTTGGTCAACTAAACCCTTTATCCAAAAAGTTATCCACAACTAGGATGAAGGATTAAATAGATTTTTTAGTTGAACTCGATCCTGGTCAACTAAACCCTTTATCCATAAATAATAATTACACTTCTTACTTCCTATTTTCTACTTCCTATTTCCTAATTTATAAACTATTGGGTTGGTAAATTCGGGCAGAAGAGTTCTGGTTTCTGACGTACCCCTGGAAGTCCTAAAACTGCCACGAGCATCAGGGTGCGACTACAGGTAAGGGCGGTAAACATACTGATTCCTACCCCAATGCCTAGGGTTACGGCAAAGCCTTTGACTAGACCTGAGCCTAGCCAAAACAGTACTGCACAAGCGATTAATGTGGTCACATTTGCATCCAAAATACTAGAAAAGGCTCGGTAAAACCCGGATTCCACTGAGCGATACAAGGTCTTACCAGCACGTAATTCTTCCCGTGTCCGCTCAAAAATCAGCACATTGGCATCAACTGCCATACCGATACTAAGGATAAAACCAGCAATTCCAGGTAGGGTTAAGGTAACATCTAGTAGGGCAAAAGCTGCGATGGTGAGTAAAGCGTAGATACTCAGAGCAATATTAGCAATGATGCCAGGCAGTCGGTAATAGACCACCATAAAGATTAATACTAAAATCAGACCAACTGCAGCAGCATAGATACTACGTTGAATACTATCTCGTCCTAAGGTAGCCCCTACGGTGCGATTCTCCACGATTTCCACTGGCAAAGGCAAGGAACCTCCCCGCAGCTGGGCAGCAAATTCATAGGCACTTTCGGCATCAAAGTTACCGGTAATCACTGCTGCACCACCACTGATGCCATTTTCAGCATATTGCGCTGCCACACTCGGAGCACTAATTAGTAAATTGTCGAGGAAAATACCAATGCTGCGTCCTGTACCGGCAATGTTCTTGGTCAGCTCGGCAAACTTTTGAGCTCCCTCACTATCAAATCGAATAGCCACTTCCCAAGCACCACCAGTTTGAAGAGGTTGGGGACGAGCATCTTTGAGGTTTTTGCCAGTCAGACCAGTGCTTTCAAATAGTTCAAGGATGGCTTGGTTACTACGATTGATAGCAGCTTGATTTTCTGCGATCGCATCTCCATCACCATTGTTGCGCAATACCTCTTGGTTGAATTGTAGTTCTCGTAGCACTTGCTGTTCAACCTGCAGCTGTGCTTCTGTACCAATGTTTTGCTTGAGAAAATCCAGCTGTGCTGTTCCCCCTAGTACCCGTTCCGCTTGTTGCGGGTCATTGACACCAGGTAGCTGTACCAAAAGCTGGTCTTTGCCAACGGTTTGCACTACCGACTCAGAAACCCCTAGGGCATTGACTCGGCCTTCTATAACGGTTTTAACTGCGTCTAATTGCTCAGCAGTGATTTCCGTAATCTCTTCGGTAGTGTTAATCTGAATTGTGAGTTGAGCCCCTCCCTGCAAGTCCAGTCCTAACCGGATTGGAATTTGCACCAGTACTATGACTGCTGTAATTACAAGTACTATGATTAAGGCTAATAGTGAACGCTGTTTTTGCATGACTACGACCCGCCGCAACAAATGCTATGATAATCCGTTTTGGCGAGTCTAGTAACTGAGAAAGTCTAAAGTCTAAAGTCTGAAGGCTGGAGGCTTGAGTATTCTATCGATTGGTTACTTAGGAATCGGAATCTTTTTAACCTCCAGCATCTAATGATCAGCAACGCCCCCTGTATGGCTAATGCCTAAGCTTTATTTGCCAAGCTTTAAATTAAATCCGCAAAGCCACCATCTTTTTCACACCCTCGACAATCTGATCGGGTTGGACAATGGTGAGATTTTCCAGAGTACCGTTGTAGGGAGTGGGAATATCTTGGGATGAAAGCCTAAGCACTGGTGCATCGAGTTCATCAAACCAGCGCTCGTTAATCGATGCTGTTAATTCTGCCCCAATACCACCGGTTTTCATGCACTCTTCTACAATAATGACTCGGTGGGTTTTGGCCAGTGAAGCACCAATGGTTTCAAAGTCTAGAGGCTTTAGGGAAATCAGGTCAATCACCTCCGGATCATACCCCTCTTTTTCCAGCTGCTTAGCCGCTTGCATGGCGTGGTGACGCATCCGGGAGTAGGTAAGAATGGTAACATCTTTACCAGGGCGTACAACTTCAGCTTTATCAAGGGGTACCAAGTACTCCTGTTCTGGCAGATTTTCTTTGAGATTGTAGAGCAGGACGTGTTCAAAGAACAATACTGGGTTATCATCTCGAATGGCAGATTTCAGCAACCCTTTTCCATTGTAGGGAGTAGAGCAAGCAACGATTTTGAGACCGGGAACTGCCTGAAAGTAGGCTTCTAGACGCTGGGAGTGCTCGGCTCCTAACTGACGTCCGACACCACCAGGGCCTCTAACCACCATCGGGATTTTAAAATTACCACCAGAGGTATAGCGCAGCATCCCGGCATTGTTGGAAATTTGGTTGAATGCCAGGAGTAAAAACCCCATATTCATGCCTTCGACAATTGGTCGTAAACCTGTCATTGCTGCACCCACAGCTAGACCAGTAAAGCTATTTTCGGCAATGGGGGTATCCAGAAGCCGGAAGTCACCATATTTTTTATATAGATCTTTGGTAACTTTGTAGGAACCACCGTAGTGACCAACATCTTCACCGATTACAAATACTGTCTCATCCCGTGCCATTTCTTCGTCTATGGCTTCACGCAGAGCATTAAAGAATAGTGTTTCTGCCATTAATAATTCAATATAGGGGGCTAGTGTGATCGTAGCATTACCAGACCCATCGGATAAGGCACAGGAAAGTTTTCCACAGGTAAGTCGGGCGGATTGAGCTGTGGAAGCGCTAATCAATAGTCTTGAGTGTACTACTTCACCCGATCCTCAAGTTTGCTAACATGTTCTCTATTATGATAGGACGCCTAATCTAAAATTTCCCTCAATTAGGGGAGAACTCAAGGGATAGAATAGATTCAGTACTTCGGGGCATCCCTTACCATAACTGCAACCCTCAGCGGTCTAGGGTGACTACGCTTCGGAAAACCGAA
Organism: Moorena sp.; assembly: GCF_982860115.1. NCBI lineage: Bacteria > Bacillati > Cyanobacteriota > Cyanophyceae > Coleofasciculales > Coleofasciculaceae > Moorena > Moorena sp. The sequence goes on along the minus strand of NZ_CEYLVT010000117.1, from coordinate 17,180 downwards.
CCACTGGCTATATACAATTTTCATCAAAATATCATCTATATATATAGTAGTTGAAATTCATTGAACGAGTTGACAGCATTCATCTTGAGGAGAATAAAGGACGCATGGGCAAGGTAGTCGGCATTGACCTGGGTACAACAAACTCCGTGGTGGCTGTCATCGAAGGCGGTAAGCCGGTGGTAATTGCTAATGCGGAAGGTATGCGCACAACTCCGTCAATGGTTGGCTTTAGTAAGGATGGGGAAAGGGTTGTAGGACAATTGGCACGCCGCCAAGCTGTGCTTAATCCCCAAAATACATTCTATGGGGTGAAGCGGTATATTGGACGTAAGTATGCTGAACTCAATCCAGAGTCGAAGCGGGTTGCCTATACCATTCGCCGGGATGAAAGTGGTAATGTGAGAATTAAGTGCCCCCGCTTGAAAAAAGACTTTGCCCCAGAGGAAATTTCTGCGATGATTCTGCGGAAGTTGGCGGATGAGGCCAGCCGCTACCTGGGAGAGGAGGTAACAGGGACAGTAATAACAGTCCCGGCTTACTTTAATGATTCTCAACGGCAAGCAACACGAGATGCTGGACGAATTGCTGGGTTAGAGGTTCTGCGGATTCTTAATGAACCAACAGCAGCGTCTTTGGCTTATGGCTTGGATCTTGAGGCCAGCCAAACCATCCTGGTATTTGATTTGGGTGGGGGTACTTTTGATGTCTCCATCCTAGAGGTGGGGGATGGGGTCTGTGAAGTCCTATCCACCAGTGGTGATACTCAACTGGGGGGCAATGATTTTGATCGAAAAATTGTTGACTGGTTGGCAGAGCAATTTTTGGAATCAGAGGGAATTGATCTGCGACGCGATCGCCAAGCCTTACAACGGCTGACTGAAGCTGCAGAAAAAGCTAAGATCGAGCTGTCTGGGGTGGGTGTAACTGATATTAATTTGCCCTTTATTACAGCTACAGAAGATGGTCCAAAACACCTAGAAACTAGGCTGAAGCGCTCTCAGTTTGAAGAGCTATGTGTGGATCTAGTTAGTCGTTTGCGCAGACCCCTAAAACGAGCTTTCAAAGATGCTGGCTTAACTCCTATGGACATTGATGAAGTGATCTTGGTAGGAGGGGGAACCCGCACCCCGATGGTACAACAATTGGTGCGCAGCTTAATCGATCGGGAACCGAATCAGAACGTTAATCCTGATGAGGTAGTGGCAGTAGGAGCTGCAATTCAAGGAGGAATTCTCAACAGTGAAGTCAAAGATATCCTATTGCTGGATGTAACCCCGTTGTCCTTGGGTTTGGAAACTATTGGTGGGGTGATGAAAAAGTTAATCCCCCGCAACACGACTATCCCAGTCCGGCGGTCTGATATTTTTTCGACATCCCAAAATAATCAGACTTTGGTGGAAATTCATGTCCTGCAAGGGGAACGGGATATGGCAACAGATAATAAGTCTTTGGGTCGGTTTAAGTTGACTGGTATTCCCCCAGCACCACGGGGAGTGCCCCAAATTCAGGTGGCTTTTGATATTGATGCCAATGGGATTTTGCAGGTATTGGCACTGGATAAAACTACTGGTCGAGAACAAAGCATTACCATTCAAGGGGCTTCTACCCTGAGTGAGGCGGAAGTCAATAAAATGATTCGTGAGGCAGAAGAATATGCTGAAATTGACCGGGAACGACGGGAACGAGTAGAGAAGCGCAATCGGGCAGAAAGTTTGGCTAATGAAGCGGAACGGCAACTGAGGGAGGTAGCGCTAGATTTTGGTAGACAGTTTGCTAGTGGTTATCGGCGTCAGATTGAAGGCTTAATTCAGGAGATGCGTCAATCGGTTGCCCAAAATGATGACCGGGCTATTGATCGGACTCAAGGTGATCTACAAGATGCCCTCTATGAGCTCAAGCGAGAGGTACGGCTGCAATATGAGGAAGAAGAGGATGATGACTTGTTTGGCTCAATTCGTCGTACCTTCACCGGAGATAGTGAAAGAGACCGATATTCTGAACGGGATTACCGCCGGGACTCCTATGACTCCTATGGGGCTAGTTCATCGAGATCCACTCGCGATCGCTATCGCAGAAACCCCCTTGAAAATGATTGGGATGAGGATGATGATTGGTTTTAAATTAGTCAGTAGTTAGTTGTTAGTAGTCAGTAGCCATAACTAATTAGCAATTAGTCTTTAGTTGACACTCCCCGCCCGCTTATGGACGGGGATTCTTGCTTGGCCTTTGGCCACGCTACGCGAACAACGGGGTGACTTGTTATCCCTTGCCGGAGCCAGAAAAAATAGAGGTCTCCTCTCCACAAGCGTACTTGGTCTATGACCCAGGTTTCGGTGTGCCCCACCGTACCTAATCTAGTTAACAAGTTAGATAAACTTTTTGTTGATATTATGTTTTCGTAGATATCAAAATCGTTAGATTTGATTATGCAACAAGCTGATATATTAGCTTATTTTTTACATCATCTACTTATTTTAATATCATGTTTATCTAGAACATTAATTGTTTTTTTATTCAGCACTTAATTTTAACACGATGCGAGAAAACCGTCAAGTTTTAATTTAAAAAAAAGCCGTCCTATAAGGACGGGGCGCGATTACCAAAATTTTTTGGTAAAAGCCAACTCGGCTCTTCGCTTCAAACAATACTGACAATTGACGATTAATCGAGAATAGATCAAAAAAGCGATGCAGCCCCTTAATACGGGGTTTCCCCGATCAGGGAGTGCATTAAGACACTCAGAATTGACTAATGACCAATGACTAATGACTAATGACTATGCAAAACTATCGAGATTACTATGAAATGTTGGGTCTACCGACAGAGGCATCCAGCGAGGAAATTAAAAAGGCTTATCGGCGGTTAGCTCGACAGTATCACCCTGACCTGAATCCTGGAGATAAGACAGCAGAAGACAAGTTCAAGGATATTGGTGAGGCATATGAAGTTCTCTCTGACCCGAATAGGCGATCGCAGTACGACCAATTCAGCCGATATTGGCAGAAGAAAAAGTTTGGTAGAAAAGCGGCTAAAGCGGCTACTTTGATTAGAAATGTAGGGTGGAACGGCAATGGTCGTGGTTCATACGAACCAGAGGATTATGGAAATTACCGGGACTTTAACACCTTCATCGACCAACTACTAGGACGTCGCTCTACTAGAAAGGCAACATCAACTAGAAAGGCAACATCAACCCCACCTCCAGGGACTCGGGTAAGTTCCGATAGTGCGTTTCGACCAGGGAAAACTAAAACAGCCTACACTGTTAGTTCTCGTCTGAGACCTCAACCCAAATCCCAGCCTGAGCCTCAACCTTATCCCAAACCTCAACCTCAGGATATTGACGCTCGATTAACCCTACCTTTGGAAAAAGCCTATAGAGGGGGTCGAGAACGAATTCGCCTAGAAGATGGACGGGCTTTAGAAATTGAGCTACCTGCTGGGATGGTAACCGGTGCCCTGGTACGGCTCCAAGGTCAAGGTATTGATGGTGGATGTTTAAATTTAAAAATCACTGTCTCACCTCATCCCTTCTTTAAATTAGAGGAATTGGATGTGATTTGTGTAGTACCAGTAACACCTGCTGAAGCAGTATTAGGTGACTTAATAGAAGTTCCCACCTTGGATGGTAGAGTGCAAATTAATGTTCCTAGTGGCGTCAGGTCAGGACAAAAATTGCGCTTGGCCAATAAGGGTTATCCCAATCAAGAGGGGGGACGAGGGGATCAGGTAGTAGAAATTCAGATTGTTGTTCCCACCGAAGTCACTGAGGAGGTCAGAGAAATCTACGAAAAACTAAGGCAAATTGAGAATTTTAATCCTCGCCAGGATTTACTGGTCTAGGAACAAGGCTGACCTCCAAGGATCTCAACCATGACCGTTAATGGTTAAGTTAATGGTTAATAGGATCTTCGACGCCTAGAACTACGGGGACGTTGTCTGGAATAAGACCGCTCTTTATTCCTCAACTTACGACTAACTTGGACAAAAACATCTCGTTGCAGGTAAGGATAGTCATTTACCCAAATGTCTAAGCTAGGAATATAAATATCACTGGTATGGGCAATCTTGCCTAAGTCAGGCTGATTGGACATGACCAACATCTGAGCAATTTGTCCAGGTGAAATATTTTTGTGGAGGCTTTGAAGGGGAACTTGCAGCTGACTCATAAATCCAGTTTCATCTTCCACTTCTACATTTAACCGTCTCTCCCGGTGTTCCACAATTACCAACTCACCCCGCTGATTGACTTGTTCTTCTGTACCAATCAATTCCTCGGTCACAAATACATCTTCGATTCGGCCTTGCCAGAAGCCACTATAGGCATATCGACGCATCTTCAGGTTCCGCATACTTGCCCAATATACGGGACCCCACAACCAGTAAAGCCCTGCAGTGATCTCGAATAACACGCGGAAGGGAGCAAAACCTGAACCAAGAATCAAAGCTAAAATTAAAATCACCACGACTGCGATTAGAGAAATTAACAGTCGCCTTAAAAAATCTCGAAACTTACCCCAGTAGTAGCGATACTGGAGTCCCGTGGCTAGGACGGGAACGATTTGTTCAAACTTCTCGCGGGTGATGGGAATTAGCATGGGTTTTGTACTTAGTTCTTAGTCCTTAGTCTTTAGTTACTTAAGTATTTAGTATTTAGTATTTAGATTTTTTGTGATTGATCTCAATTTTGACAAATCACCAATGACTAATGACTAATGACTAATGACTAATGACTAATGACTAATGACTAATGAC
>NZ_CEYLVT010000117.1:0-12325 GCF_982860115.1 Moorena sp. | reverse complement strand
AATGACTAATGACTAATGACTAATGACTAATGACTAATGACTAATGACTAATGACCAATAACTGGTTACAAGATTTTCTCTAACCCATATAGTAGACCCTTGAGTTGGGTAACTTTGCGAATCGCGAGTAGTACTCCTGGCATATAGCAGGAACGGTCGCTGGTGTCGTGACGTAGGGTGTAGATTTGACCAGGGGCACCAAAGATGACTTCTTGGTGGGCAATTAAGCCAGGTAAACGCACGCTATGAATCCGAATGTTGTCTTCTGCAATGCTTCCCCTGGCACCTTTTAGTTTTTCAGTTTCTTCCACCATTGCCGGATTATAGGTTTTACCCGTTCCAGCCATGCGTTGGGCAGTTTGAATGGCAGTACCGCTGGGAGCGTCAGCTTTTTGGTTGTGGTGGAGTTCAATGATTTCTACGTGGTCAAAGTATTGAGAGGCTTGCACAGCTGCTTGTTGCAGTAATGCCATACCAATGGAGAAGTTGGGGATAATTAGGCAGCCAGTGCTGGCTTTTTCAGAAAATTCGGAGAGGTCTTTGATTTGCTCGGGACTAAGACCAGTGGTGCCAACTACGGGGCGGATACCGTATGCGATCGCAGTTCGGATGTTGTCGTATATGCTGTCAGGGTGGGTAAAGTCTACCATCACCCCTTGGGTTTTTTCTTGGGTAGCCAGAACTAGATTGGCTTGCAGGTCATTGAGAATGGGAATTTCAACTGGTTCGCACCCGGCCACTTCTCCGGCATCTTGACCTAGATACTTAGGATTGGTATCGATGGCACCGATTAGGGTTATATCTTCGGCAAGAGATACAGCCTTAATCACCTCTCGACCCATTTTTCCGGCGGCACCGTTTACGACTACTGGAATGGGATTTGAATTGGACATGGTTTCAGGATAGTTTGGGGGTCTGCCAAGGGAATTTTAATCTATATTGGTAGTTTTGGTGGGAGTGGGGTTAGGGGATGGAAGCTTGAAGACACCAGTGGATACTAAGGATAGCACTAAGGGTAGATGGGTTCAAATCTTGCTTTTAGTTATAAGCCCCGGTTATCAGCCCCCAAATTCATTCCAAATCCAAGTTTACTGTGCTCTTTATGGGTGAAGCTAATCCTGAAAGAAACGATTATTGCTGTAGTACTAGGTTAAGTCGTAAGTCAGCTCAATGGTTATTGTCCAACCAAAGTCTGGCTGAAATTATTTGTCACGGCTATACTAGCAAAGTCAGTATATGTTTGTAACTAGCTTAATTTGGTATATGAGTAGTGCTGTTAAAGTAGTTCAACCCAAAGGCATTCTAGATGGTACACAAGCTGGCGATTTTCGTCAAGAGGTTACTGACCTGGTGAAATCTGGAGCAGATATTATTTTGATTGATTTTAAAGATGTTACTTTTATGGATAGTTCTGGTTTGGGAGCGTTGGTACTTGCTCTTAAAACTGTTCGTGCTGATGGCAGAAAAATGTATATATGCTCAGTTAATGAGCAAATCAAAATGTTATTTGACCTGACCAGCATGGACAAAGTATTTGATATCTTTCCTACACGAGAAGATTTTGAAAGCGAGGTGCTGTCTACGACATAATTTCATGGAATTCAATAGGGCGAACGCCGTTGGGCGTAGCCCTTTCCAAATCCTAGATTTTGTTTTAAGCTGTTGCCCATTTAAATTGGATATTCTTCAGTTATCAAAAAAAACTCAAACCCTTTTCCCTGCTCCCCTGCTGTCAGAACCATCAAATTTTAATGAAGACCAGCTTAGGGAAGGTAGGAAGATGTTTTATTAAAATTGCCTAAAGCTTGATGAATTCGACACAACCAACTATGCTCCGATTGAAGACTCAGCAGCTTCAAGTCATAAGCTTCGAGTCATAATAATTAATTTTTCAGTAATTTTCCCTAAAAATTGGCAAAAAATTGGCGATAAATTGGCGAAATAATCCACCAATCATTTTTTATACTCCCACTAACCTGGCTGAATTATTTTGATGATTTACTGCCTTTAACTCTCCAGTTTTCTCTTGAAAAGCTGCCAATTTTTGACATTGCCCATTGCCCATGGGCACACGCTAAGCAAACGGCCCACGCTACGGAAACTGAGGTTGATTAGTCCAGAACGAGCTGTTCATACAAAATTGATTTCTAGTAACGATAAATCATCATCAAAATAGTGTTTAGGGTTCACGGCTTGCAGAGATTTCAAAATCAAATCTAAGTGACAAGCACCATTGTGATTTTGCTTACACTCTGCCAGCAATCTGATGAAGGGCTCAAGTCCCCAAACGTTCCCATTGGATTGGTTAATCTCGTAAATCCCATCGCTGAATATATATAGGGTGCTCGATTCACTAATTTCACAGCATTGATCAATATAATCGGCATCTGGGAACATACCAACAGGTAAGCCAGGCGTTTTTAGACGTTGTACTTCCATCAAGGAACCATGGGTCTGAGCAATTAATATTGCGGGTGGATGTCCTGCACTAGCATAGACAAGTTGACGCTTGACCTGGTTATATACCCCATACCAGACCGTGAAGTACTTATCATTTCGCTCAGTAATCTGGAAGGTTTGATTCAACCCTCGTAGAACATCACTCGGTTGATAGTAGTTAATCGACTTTAGAGCCCGCGACCTAAGTAAATTTAGCACTGAAAGTGTGGGCAAGGCAGCTCGTAAGCCATGTCCAGCAGCATCCAGCAGATAAATTGCCAAATGCTCTGAGTCTAGCCAATAATAGTCAAAGCCATCACCCCCCAGTTTTCGGGACGGAATAAATCGGGTGTCGATGGTCACCGATGGTTTGGTCATCCGGTCTGGAAGAATCGAACTAACATACTCTGCTGCCTCTGCTAATTCTCCCTCCAACAACTGCTTTTGGTGCTGCAAATCATGACTTAGTTGGTGTAACCTCAAGCCAGCCCTGACTCGTGCGTTCAACTCTGCTATTTCGATCGGCTTACACAGAAAGTCATCTGCTCCAGCATCTAGCCCTTCTACCCGGTCTTCAATGGAATTTCGAGATGTCACCAGAATAAATATGGTGGTTGAGAATCCCGGTGTTACCTTGAGTTGACGACAGACGTCCAATCCATTCATACCGGGCATAATCCAATCGCAAATGACTAGCGCTGGACGTAACTTTTCTACCTGCACCAAACCTTCTTCACCGTTGCTAGCTACAGCTACCTTATAACCCTGGTGGCAAAGGGTCCGTTTCAGTAACATCTGAATGGCTGGATCATCATCAATAATCAGAATTTGGTTCATGGCACTGAGGTTGTACAAATTACTTTAGGATTTATCAATACACTGACTTACAATCAGGACAGCCAGTAGATTCTGACCGGCTGAATTTTACGAAACCTTGATCAGACCCCAAGACAAGTTAGACTGAGTTACTTTTATTGATGGCATTCCCTATTGGCGTATCGGATTTATTTGTGCTAACTTCTCTGTCTTGCACCGCTTCCGGTTTCTTCCCCCTTTTCGCGCATCTCCATCAATTTTTACCGTTTTGGGCAACAGCTTATAGAGGGTAAGACCCACTAGAGGGCAAGACCCCCTGGCTTGATAGAAAACGGGAAAAGAAACCCCTTTTGCATCAACGGTTTTCAAGGGTGCTTCTGGCAGAGCTTCTATAAAAAGTTTTCTTTGAAGGCATTTTTTTGAAGGCAATTGATTATTAGTCCATAGTAGAGGGAGATATAAATCTAGGTTAGACTGGATTCCTTGATCTTAGAGTACCCTTTGGAGAGAATCAGGCTTCAATGTGGTTGATGTATGTGGTTGATGTATGTGGTTGATGTATGTGGTTGATGTCAAAGATTTTGAGGAATTGGAAAAATTGAAAACATCTATCCAACAATTTCCTAGCGATCTTAAAGCGTTAGAAAGCGTTTTGGGATGGTTTGACCAGTTCAAACCATCGTCTGTTCGCCAAAAAGTCTGGTTGCAGTGCCAATTAGCTCTCGCTGAAGGATTTACCAATGCCGTTCGTCATGCTCACAAAGATGCGCCAGAAGACGTTTCCATTGATCTCGAAGTTACTTTATTCCCCCAGCGCTTAGAGTTTCGGATCTGGGATCAAGGCCCTCCCTTTGATTTAGAACAGCGGCTGAGAGACCAAAAGCTGCAAATTAACCCTCAATCTGGTGGTGGACGTGGCATCGCTATACTACAAAAAATTGCTGATCATCTCAGCTATACCCGTACCGATGACAACCGGAACTGTTTGTTAATTGTGAAGTGTTATCAGGAATTGGGAAAGAGGGATTTAGAGACTTTTTGTAAAGAAAATGTTAAAGAGTCTCGATTACCAATTGTCAGACCGATGGAATAGGATAATGAGATGGGTGACCTAAGTGGCTGAAACTCGCTTTGCTGTGCTAGTTAGACTTTTGTTGACATTTATTTAGACTCAGCACAAAATAACACAAAATCTTTAATATTCTGAGTAATTCACTATTTTGTTTGGCAACACCATACCGGGTTTGGAAGAGTATGCTCGCAAAATGCGATTGACCGTTCGCACAGCGTCGGGCAAAGCCCGAAAGCTCACGCGAAGCGTGACCTTTTCGGTAACCTTACTGGCGGCAAAGACTCTCGATTATCACGGATAACTGTTTCTGTTGCTATGGGGCAATTACTGGGAAAATTACTTTGATCCTAAATAGAATTTACGGTAGCAGGTTTTGGTGAATCCTTCGCAACACGTTGACCGGTCATTACCATCGGAATCCCATTTTCCGGACCAATCAGGAATCCACGACGAGCTGGTTTGATGATTTTGTTTTGTACTAAGGCTAAGTGATAACCAGACAATACCTTAGCTAAAACCAGTTTCATTTCTAACATCGCCAAAGTAGCACCAATACAGCGTCGGTTGCCACCACCAAAGGGAAAATACTCATAGGCAGAGTATTGACGCTCAAGGAATCGTTCTGGTTTAAACTGCTCGGACTCTCGATAGAGGTCTTCTCGACGATGGGTTAAATAGGGACAGGGAAAAAGGGCAGTATTGGCCTGATAGTGGTGACCCATAATAGTAATTGGGGCTGTGGTAATGCGGGTGAAGATCACAAACGCCACTGGGTAAATCCGCAGGGTTTCGTAGGCTACTGCTGTGAGATAGGGCAGTTGGGCAATGGCCATCGGGTCTGGATTATCCCCTAAGCTATCAATTTCCTCTAGCAGTTTTTGGCGCACTGTCGGTAATCGATGAATCCAGTAAAATGCCCAAGCTAAAGTGCTTGCAGTAGTCTCGTGACCCGCTATCAACAAAGTCAATAACTGATCTTGTAACTCCTGATCACTCATCAACTCACCATTTTCGTCCCGAGCAGACATCATTAAACTGAGAATGTCATTGCCCATTAGCTCGGGTTGCTCTCGGCGCTGATTAATCTCTGCCTGAAGGAGGTTATAAATTTGCTGCCTACGCCGCACCCACTTGCCCCAAGGACTCCAAGGTCCTAAATCTCGTTGCAGGAACTTAAAAAACAGCATACTAGAGCGCAGGGGGGAAGCAGTCACATCTAGCATGGCTGCCAGCAGTAGCTTGAGTTTTTGGTAACGGGTACCCTCACCTAGACCGAAAACCCCCTGCATGATTACCTCGATGGTAATGTCTTGCATGGCACTACGGGCAGTAAACCCTTTACCGATTACCCACTGACTCGCTACTTGCTGGGTAATATCACAAATCAATTGACTGTAGGAATTAATTCGTTGGCCATGAAAGGGAGGAATCAAGAGTTTACGCTGCCGCTGGTGGGGTAACCCATCGAGTAAAGTCATTGAGGTTTCCCCCAGCAAGGGTTGTAGCAGCTTATTTCGTTCACCAGACTTAAACTGGCTAGGAGGAGCGGTCAAGACTTCCTGAATTGCTTGGGGATGGCTGAGGATGACTAACTGTCCCAAACCACTTAGCCGTATAGTAAATGTATCTCCATAGCGTTCTACACACTGATCCAAATACTTCAGAGGGTCAGCAACCCAATAGATTAACTGTAACCACTCAGGGATTTGAGGACCATCAGGCAATTTATTCACATTCGTTTTCCTCTTTTACTTTCTCAAGACACATTCATTGTCTAACCTAACTGCCATAACAGGGTAAACGCATCTAAATTAACTAAGTTTTAAAAAATCTATATTTGTGACGTTTAACTAGTAACAATCAATCAGGGTAAACGCATCTAATTGGCTAATTCCTATATATACTGTTTTTCCAATTCACTAAACACTATATGTGAAAAAAACCTTGTCAATAAGTGCAATAAGCTTTGGTTTATTGAGAACTACCTCCGGTTACCCAACAAGATGCGTTTACCCTGTTCTTATCCCGAACTCAGGTTAAATAGAATTTACGGTAGCAGGCTTTGGTGAATCCTTCGCAACACGTTGACCGGTCATTACCATCGGAATCCCATTTTCCGGACCAATCAGGAATCCACGACGAGCTGGTTTGATGATTTTGTTTTGTACTAAGGCTAAGTGATAACCAGACAATACCTTAGCTAAAACCAGTTTCATTTCTAACATCGCCAAAGTAGCACCAATACAGCGTCGGTTGCCACCACCAAAGGGAAAATACTCATAGGCAGAGTATTGACGCTCAAGGAATCGTTCTGGTTTAAACTTCTCGGATTCTGGATAGAGGTCTTCTCGACGATGAGTTAAATAGGGACAGGCAGCGAGGATAGTATTGGCCTGATAGTGGTGACCCATAATAGTAATTGGGGATTTGGTAATGCGGGTAAAGATCACGAAAACCACTGGGTAAATCCGCAGGGTTTCGTAGGCTACTGCTGTGAGATAGGGCAGTTTTGCAATGGCCATCGGGTCTGGATTATCCCCTAAGCTATCAATTTCCTCTAGTAGTTTTTGGCGCACTGTCGGTAATCGATGAATCCAGTAAAATGCCCAAGCTAAAGTGCTTGCAGTAGTCTCGTGACCCGCTATCAACAAAGTCAATAACTGATCTTGTAACTCCTGATCACTCATCAACTCACCATTTTCGTCCCGAGCAGACATCATTAAACTGAGAATGTCATTGCCCATTAGCTCGGGTTGCTCTCGGCGCTGATTAATCTCTTCCTGAAGGAGGTTATAAATTTGCTGCCTACGCCGCACCATCTTGCCCCAAGGACTCCAAGCCCCTAAATCTCGTTGCAGAAACTTAAAAAACAGCATACTAGAGCGCAGGGGGGAACCAGTTACATCTAGCATCGCTGTCAGGAGTGGCTTCAGTTTCTGGTAACGGGGTCCCTCACCTAGACCGAAAACTCCTTCCATGATTACCTGGATGGTAATGTCTTGCATGGCACTAAGAGCAGTAAACCCTTTACCGATTACCCACTGACTCGCTACTTGCTCAGTAATATCACAAATTAATTTACTGTAAGAATTAATTCGTTCCCCATGAAAGGGAGGAATCAAGAGTTTACGCTGCCGCTGGTGGGGTTTACCATCAAGTAAAAGGATTGAATTTTCTCCCAGCAAGGGTCGTGACAGATCACTTGCTCCAGACTTAAACTGGCTAGAAGGAGCGGTCAAGACTTCCTGAATTGCTTGGGGATGGCTGAGGATGACGAACGTTCGCAAACCAAGCCGTATGGTAAATGTATCTCCATAGCGTTTTACAGACTGCTCCAAATACTTCAGAGGGTCAGCAATCCAATTGATTAACTGTAACCACTTAGGGGTTTGAGGACCGTCAGGCAATTTACTCACACTTGTTATCCTGTGCTACTTTCTCTTGACCAATTCATGGTCTAACCTAACTACCTACTATATTTCAAAAAAAGCTTCGGTTACCTGATTAGTATCATAAATCCGCTTATAGACAAGCTATTAAGAAAATTAAGGGTAATCAAAATTAGTCGATTAATCCTATTGTGTCAATCTCTGGGAATTAAAATAAAGCAAGATTTGATCTGAATCTGTACAAGGCAGCTAGAACAATGGATGTAGAGTTACAGATTCTCAAGTAGTCTCAAGAGTAGTCTCAATCAATCTAATCCATAAGACATTTCACTGGTTTAAAACCCAAATTTCGCCAATATACTAATTCCGCACTCAGCGAGGTGATTGTAATATTTGTTTAATACTCGTAATAATTAGAAAAGGTTTCTGACACTATGACAGTTGGTAGCAGGGTTTCGACATTCTGTCAAGGAATTCAGTATTTTGAGAATACCATACCGGGTTTTGATGCGGCTTTTGACCAATACGGGCAACAACTAGCGATTGCCCTGGGGCAAAATGCCATCACATCTCCTGATGATCCAGCAGCTGTCTTCCAGACCTTACTGGCTGCTGATGCCCTACGCTACCTAACCCTGCACATCACTGCTAGTAAATCCTCTGGTCATCCAGGGGGATTTGCCAGCATTGCGGACGGGATTGCAGCCTTGGTCATGCTGGGTTACAAAAACATTATTACTGAAGTGGGACACCATGCCCCAGGCTTCTACAGTAACATGTTTCTGGACGGCTCCCTAGAGGAGATGGGCATTAAGACTGTAGAACAGATGGGGGAACGCTTCCGAGAAATGCACGGATTGCTCGGACACCTTTCTGGTCAAATTCCCGGACTCCTCAATCCGGCTGGCCCCCTCGGACAAGGGCAACACTTTGCCATGGCCGGGGCTTTGCTTCATCCAGGGGTACTATTCCCAGTTACCATTGGGGATGGTGGTTTGGGTGAACCTTATATCATGAGCAGTTTTGGTCACTTCTCTACGGCCTATCCCCAGGTGACTAATTTTCTGCCCATCTTAGTGTGGAATGGTTACAGCCAAGAACACCATAGTATGGTTTCCACAAAGTCCAATCAGGAGATGATTGCATACTGGCAGGGCAATGGTTTTCAAGAGGTTATCTTAATCAATGCTAAGGATTACGATGATGCTGACCAACCTGGTGAGTATGTCGATAGCACTGAGTTTTCTTTGCAGAAGCGATTGGCATTTACCCAAGGGGTTTTGGAAGCTACGGATAAAGCGGCTAAATCAGCGTTGAGTGGTAAGTTAACGGTGCTGATTGTTAAACAACTCAAAGGAGCGGGAGTCCACAAACGGGGAGCCAAAGCTCACAATCTCTACCCAGGAGATACCCTGGAAAAAGATTATATTGTTAGTGCCCTAAAAGCTCGGGCGTTACCGTCTCAAGCTTGGGAATTAGTCAGGACAAATTTTGAGCGTTCTGGAGGAGGGCCAGCGGCTCATACTGTAGTTACAGAAAAGGAATTTCCTTTGCCAGATTTAGGTGAATTACCTTTAGAAGAATTTGTGATTGACGGAGACAAGAAAGTAGCGACTACCGCGATGGGAAGTATAGTTGCTCATGTGGGGCAAAAAGACCCTAATTTTATTATTTCCAATGCTGATGGCAATGCTGCTTCTGGAATTAATAATATTAACCAAGCCCTAAAAATTATCCACCCGACCCCGGATGAAATTTACTTCCAAGGACCAAAAGGTCAGGTGTACGAACCCTTGAGTGAAGATGCTTGTGCTGGATTAGCGGTAGGGTTAGCCTTGTTTGGCGCTCGTACTCTGTGGTGTTCTTATGAATCCTTTGCTATCAATGGGTTACCGATTTGGCAAACCGTTACCCAAGCCATGGCAGAATTGCGCCGTCCTACTCCGTCTACTATTACATTATTTACGGCTGGGGCACTGGAGCAAGGACGCAATGGTTGGACTCACCAGCGTCCTGAAATTGAAAATTACTTTGCTGCTATGATGCGCAATGGCAATATTTTCCCGTTGTTTCCCTGTGATGCTAATAGTATCCAAGTGTGTTATGAGTGGGCGCTGAGTACTAAGAATAAAGGAATTACCATTACTGCCAGTAAGTCACCCTTACCGGTACGTACGACCTTTGAGCAAACCCGTCAAGGCTTGCAAGATGGTGCAGTGGTGTTGCATGAAACTAAAGGTAGTAAAACCGTTGTGTTTGCGGTGATTGGGGATATGAGCCTGATACCAGTGTTTGATGCTGCTTCCGATTTGGAAAACCAAGGGATTGGGGTGCGGATTGTTTCAGTAATCAGTCCCCGCCGCTTGTACCGTCCTGATGATACGGCTTGGAAAACCTGTACTGACCCTGATGGCGGTTTCTTGGATGATCAGGGGTTTGAACAGCTGTTTGGTGGGGATGGGTTGATTGGTGTTACTGGTGGTACCAGTGCCATGCTCGAACCGATTATGTTACGTAGTACTTGCAAACGGGATGTGGTGGCTTGGAAGCGGGGTGAAACTGCTAGCAGTGCTGGTCAAATTATGGCGTTTAATGGTTTGACTGCTGAGGCTTTGGCCAAACGAGCTACTGAGTTGGTTGGTTAAAATTTAGTTGGTTAGCATTTTTTGGTGTAGCCCAAACTCTTAAGGATAGGGCTGCACTAATCAAGCCTCGCTGCCCGGACCCAAGACTAAAAGTTAATCGTTTTTAAATTAAGGCAGATTCATGTTCCAAGAGATTGCTGCTCAGATTGCTTTTTCCCCCTCCTTTCCCTATTTATCCACAGCCCTAGGGGTGACTAGCATCGGGGGACTACTGGGCTGGCGCTGGTGGCAACGGAAAAACACTTACAAATCCCTAGAGTCACTCCCCTGTCCTCCGAAACACTGGCTATTGGGCAATCTTCCTCAGGTATTAGCAGCAGTCAAACAGAAGAAATTCTTCCAATTATTGTTTGATTGGAGCAAGCAGCTAGGCCCGATTTATGTTTTGTGGCTTGACCCTCCACTTCTGGTTTTGAGTCAACCAAAGGTGATAGAAAACACCATTGTGAATGGCATCAAAGATGGCAGCTTGGTTAGGTCTAAGCAATTGCGCCAAATTTGGAACGACCTTGGTGGTGCTCCCGTTCTTCTCGGGGAAAACGGGAGTGAGTGGCAGTGGCGACGGAAGGCTTGGAATCCTGAATTCAATTCCAGTGGTCTGTCCAAATACTTTGAGATTATTAACCTTGCCTGCGAACAAGTAATTGCCAGAATTCAGCAAGATGCACCGCAAACAGAGGTAAAGGTCGATTTCCTGTTTGTGGAACTAACGATGAGGGTGATTTTCTATTTAGTGCTCGGAATTCCTGTGGAGGGAAAATCCTCTAGTTCTGAAGGTCCACCCCTCGATATTCTTAAGGCTTACGAGGCGATGTCTATTATAGGATATCGGGTTCTACGGTTAATTACTGGCGAGAAGATATGGATGAAATATTTGCCCACTAAGGCTTCACGAGATTACTGGAGAGCAATGGCATATTTAGAGGGTGTGATTGCTCCGAGAGTGGACTTAGCCTTGAAGATGAGAGCACAAAACCCGACTAATTGGGGGCAGGTAAGTCCAATGTTCCAGGAATCGATGTTAGTAAAAATAGCGGCTAAGGAACCAAAATACACTCGGAAAACACTGATAGCAGAAGCGATTGAACTCTTGGCTGGTGGTACTGATACCACAGCTCATACTATATCCTTTGCAGTAGGAGAGTTAGCCTTAAATCCCAGGGTTTTTAAGAAAGCACAGGCTGTGGTTGACCAAAGTTGGCAAAGTAATGGTGGTATTAATACAGAAAGTCTGAAAAAATTGACTTACATCAGTGCCATTATCAAAGAAACTTTGCGCCTTTATTCCGTCGCCTCAGGTTCTACTTCCTTGGAGGCTGAACGTGACACCGTAATTGAGGGCAACTTGATTCCTCGTGGCACGATTATCTCCTGGTCAATGCTGGCTGCTGGGCGAGACCCAGAGGTCTATGCCAATCCCAAGGAATTTTTGCCAGAGCGTTGGTTAGACCAGGGCAAGGGCAGCAGGCCACTTCCCATGATAACCTTTGGCTCAGGTTCTCATCGTTGCTTGGGAGAGCATCTGGCCATGGTGGAAGCAACGGTAATGCTAGGAATGCTGCTCCGTTATTTTGATTGGGAGTTGGTCAATGGTCGTTCATCTGTTGAACAGTTACAACAGAACCTTTTGATTTATCCGTCTGATGGGATGCCAGTGCGTTTTAAGGCCAGAGACTTCCAGTGTATTGAAGAAACTTAATGGGCTCTCCTAGGGTGCTGAGGGGGTGACAACAATGCATTAAACTAGACAGGGTATGGGGTGTGGGGTGTGGGGGGTGGGGAAAATAGAAGCGATACAGCGCCTTCACGCGGGGGTTTCCCCCACTCGCGCTTTGCATCAAGACAGGGAATTTGGAGTGAGCCATTGGATAACAATCGCTCCGAAACCTGATTTAACCGTCCCCTCGCAACTCCGCCAGCTCCTGATCTTCCCCTCCTGGGAGGGGTTAGGGGTGGGTTACCCG
>NZ_CEYLVT010000116.1:0-23472 GCF_982860115.1 Moorena sp. | reverse complement strand
CTGTGTTGTCGTCACTGCCACTGAGAATCTGTTGGCCATCTCGACTAAAAGCGATATCAGTGACCCAATCTGTATGACCTTCTAATGTATGGATTATTTGACTGGTTTCTGTGTCCCACAAACGCACTGTGTTGTCGTCACTGCCACTGAGAATCTGTTGGCCATCTCGACTAAAAGCGATCTCAGTGACAGTATCAGTATGACCTTGTAAGGTATGGATTAGAAGACCGGTTTCGGTGTCCCACAAACGCACTGTGTTGTCGTCACTGCCACTGAGAATCTGTTTGCCATCTCGACTAAAAGCGATCTTCTTGACAGAACTAGTATGACCTTGTAAACGGTTCCTTTCTTGAACCTTATCTAAGGCTGCCAATAAGCTAGAATTAATTTCATTGATCACTGTTGGTTGCAAGGATTTTTGGTAATCTTGAATTTTAGCGGTTGATTCAATAGCTTGGAGCAAGTATTCTGTAGTAGGTTTTACTGATACAGAATACTTGATATTGCCAGCTTTTGCTACTAAGTCTGAGTTAATTGCCTGTTTACGAGATTGATTGCCAAAATAAGTCGATAATACTAAACCTGTACCTAACCCCACCATAACTGCGATCGCAACAATCCAATTCCGACGAGTATTTAAGCTTTTTTGCCTGACGCTACGCTGCACAAACTCAACTTCTACTTGGTTAAACCAGTTGTCCTCAGAATTGAGTTCTTGATTCAATACATCAAGATAAGGATTGGCATTCCAAAGAAATTGTACGGTTTTATTTCTCGAACCTTTTTGTATATCCGGTTTCCGTTGCCACAATCGAGCCAAGTTCGTATTTTCGAGGGTGTTTATTTTGTTAAGAAAGTTTTCAGCAAGGTCAAGTCTCCGATTCAACCAATTAATAACAGCTTCAGTCTTGGCTTCAAAACCGGATGATTGTTTTTTGCTTTTAACACTTTGCCACTCCACCGCCGCAGGAGTCAACCGCCGTTGTAGAAGTAAATTTTCCTCATTCTCAAGCTTCCACTCCAGCAGCTTTTGCCAACCCCGGACCAAAGCATCATGGGCTGGTTCCACATAGGGATTGCGTACAGCATCAACTCCATTCACCAGTAACCGTGCATTGGTAAAGCGCTCAATTACTTCTTTAACTAAATCATTTTTCTCGGGGGGATATTCCAATTCTGATAACGGTACGCGCCTACGGGCTAATTCTCCTCCACCTAGTGCCACCATCCGTAACATGACATGACGGATTACTTGCTCATAAGCGAGATTTTCTTGAACGAGCAAATGATACTCTTTATCTGCCCTTTGAGTCAGTGATTGCATAACTCCCCCCAATTCAAGATAATCTTCCTCAGTCAAGGCCCGGTCAATAGTAATACCGCTGTATTGTGCCTGCCGTTGTCGCCTTAAGTATTTCAGATACAGTTCACTTAAGGCAAAAGACAGCAGGGGCAATGCTCCGGGCATATCCGCCACTTCATCAATCAATTGTTCTACTAATTCCTGGGGCTGAAAATACATCACCCGTGCTTCTGCAGGTTTCTCAATTGCCTCTCGCAGTTCCCCTCGTGTCATCGCTGGTACAATAAATCGTCCCCAGTTAAGTTCTTCCCCGACACTCCTTTTGCCAGCATCCTTGACTTGGGGTTCAAAATCAGACCGTAGGGTTAATACTACCCGTAATTTATCCCCATGGGCATTTATGGCTGTGAGTATCTGTTGGAAAAACGCCTTACGCTGATCTAAGTTTTGACAGAGTGTAATAATTTCTTCGCTTTGGTCAATAAACAGTAATACCTTAGAGTTGGGGTGATTTTTTGCCCAAACATCAATGCTGATTGCCAGATTATGCTGGGGGTTTTGTGGCTCTACTTTTGGTAAGGTCGCATTACATAGCACATTATTTAATACTTCCAAGGGCGTCTCACCAGGACGGAGGGTTGGCCAAATACACCATTTCTCGGTATTATTTTGCCGTAGTTTGGGAATTAATCCGGCCTTGACCAAGCTAGATTTACCGGAACCGGAAGCACCCAACACCACTGTGAAGGGATTAGCTTTGACAAAATCTTCTAACTTTTCTATTAGTAATGTTCTCCCGAAAAACAGTGAACTATGTTTCTCGTCAAAGGAGTTTAAACCCTGATAGGGATTTTGTGAGAGATCTAATGGTGGTGCTGGGGGTAAATTAAGTTCATGTCCGGGAGAAAGAAAGATATATTCTCCCTTATCGTGCTTATTTAAACAGGATATACCGGGGGTTTGTCGTAAACGGCATTTTTCTGTGGCAATTTCGATTGTATCCCGTAAATATAAATATAATTTTGTGGCTGTAATTACCCCATCTCCAGCCGGTTTACCCTGTTGGCCACCAGGAATTATATCTGCTGCCCCTTCAAGGATGTTTAATAATGCACTAGCAAAAGGGGAATGATTACCGACTTGACCGCGTTCGCTATCTAAAGTAAAGTTATCTAAGGCTTTTTGATCCGAGGCTGAGGAGGTAAGGATTTGCCAGGCTGGGTCAGTAATAAAACGGTCGTATCGTTCTTTGTGAATTACTTCTGGGCATGTTAATAAATCCCTAGTATTGGACCATTTAAAAGCACCAGCAAAACAGCAGTCCAGGATACCCAAGAAATGACGACAGGGTAATTGAATTAAAGCATCATGCAACTTCGTCATGGGCAGATAACTATTAGTATCCCCCAGTTTGGCATCTTGAGGAATTAAGTAACCCGCCGGACCATCATCCCCATTGAGAGCGACGCCATGACCAGCAAAGTAAAATAATAAGCGGTCATTTTCAGTAACTTGTTCGGGTAAGGTATGGGATAAAAATTTGTTAAAGTTAGAAAGAGTTGCCACTTCGTCTAGGCATTCCCAGACGAAGTAATCATGCTTGATGCGGAGAATTTCTGCTAGTTGTTTAGCATCGTTTACGGCGGTTTTCAGGGGAGAAATGCCATTTGTGTAGTTATTGATACCAATGATCAAGGCGAGATTGCGAGAAAACATGTTATTCTCAAATGACTTCTGACTTCTGACTTCTGAACTTCTGACTTCTGACTTCTGACTTCTGCTATATGTGGGCGGTATAATCACGCTCACACAGCGCTTTGGTATAGTTTTTCAAAACTGGGATGCTCCCTATTTATTCTCCAAGATAATCTGTTGACTTTAGGCAGAAATTCTTAGTTTCGTAATAAATCTTTACCTATTGAAGAAAGCAGGGTAAGTTCTGCGGCATTCGCATCTAAATTAGATTGACAAATAAGCAATAATGTGCTGGGGATTCTTTATGTTACCAAAGGGACTGCTAAAAGTAATCTTAAAATAACCGTAGAGTGTTCGCTTTCTAAGCAAATTGAAACGTAAGTATTCAGCTATCAGCCGTCAGCTGTCAGATAATCAAAGGGAGATAGTAAATAAGCTAGGGGGGTGCTGGTACAGTTGCTTGAAAATCCCTGCTTGTTTTTCTGTACCGACCCCGTGCAGTTAAAGCGCCTGCTAGCATCTCAAGTAGCGCATCAGCTGTTCGCGTAGCGTGGCCAAAGGCCTTTAGCTGATAGCTGATGGCTGAATGCTTACATTGAAACTAAAACCTAGTTAAGACAAATTACGCGATCGGCGTTCGCGCAGCGTGGCCAAAGGCCACAGCCGCGCCAAAGGCGATTAGCCCGAAGGGCTACGCTACGCGATCGCATTCAGGACTTTCGAGCAGGTTATGATTCAAGGGGTATTAGATACATCGAGCAAACTCAATTTTTAGCAACTACCACTCAATTACTCCGAGCATTTAGTGAATGAAAAGCCTTAAAAGGTAGGGGTTCTCACGCTCCCGTCCTATCTTGATAGTTTATGCTTCAAGCTCCAATAACCCTCGTAAAGCCTCTTTCATCTCATCCTGACTAGTAGTTGCTGTACCAAACTGACGCACCACAATGCTAGCGGCCAAATTCCCCAAAACCGCTGCTTCCCAGTAAGAAGCCCCCAGACACAAGCTCAAGGTCAGGGCTGCTACCACCGTATCCCCAGCACCAGTTACATCAAATACATCGGTGCGATTAAACGCTGGGATATGCTCAACCTTACCATCACGACCAAACAAACTCATGCCCTGTTCACCACGAGTAATCAGAATTTCTTCCCCTTGAGTCAGTGCCAACAAATCTCTACCAGCTCTCAACAAATCCTCAAAACTCTTAATCCCATACCCCACTGCTCGCTCCGCTTCTGGCAGATTAGGAGTAAAAACTCTAGCCCCATGATAACGGTCCAGATTCTTCTGAGTATCTACAATGGTGCGGTCGTGAGACAAAACCGCTTCAATCACTGGTGGTGTAAACACACCATCTCCGTAATCAGAACAAACCACAGCATCCACCTCACCTAAATGCTGTCGTATTTGTGCTGCCAACTCTAACTGCTTATCCCGGTCGGGCAATTCATCTGACTTGCGGTCTATTCGCACAATCTGCTGAGTCACCGACTGACGGGCATGACCAGCAATCCGGCTTTTCGTCACAGTTGGTCGGTCTGGATCAATCACGATCGCACTAGTATCAATCCCCACCTCCTCAAACATCGTCCGCAGAACTTGCCCTTGAGGATCTTTACTCAAAAACCCAGCTACCTTTACCTCTGCTCCCAGCTTAGCGAGATTATAAACAGCATTTGCCCCACCACCAGGAGTTTGACGAGTGGTTTCATGACGTATTATTAATACTGGAGCCTCTCGTGAAATTCGTTCCACTTCACCTGTGAGAAACTCATCAAGAGTTAAATCACCAACGACCAGTACCTTAGATTGCTTAAAACTATCAATTAGCTCAAACAAACGGGGAGCTGAAGCAGCTAGTTGAGTTTTGAAAGACGCAAATTCAGTCATAGAGCAAAGAGAGTAGGGAGTAGGGAGCGGTGCGACCCGTGGCGAATTTAATTCGCCTACGGAAAGCGCACCGAGGGAGTAGGGAGTAGGGAGCGGTGCGAGTCCCTATTCCCTATTCTCTATTGGTATAGTATCAACCGTTATGCACAATAGCATTTAATTATTTTTCAGTAAAGTTTATTTAAACCTTCTGTAATGTTGCTTAAGTATTATGAGCCTTGGTATAGAATTAATTTGGTTACTTAAATTTAAGTAATATCAACAAATAATTTACAGGGTTCAATTAATGTTTAATGGACAAAGGATCTGCCACTTAGCACTACTCACTACTGGTGCGGCTTTAAGCCTAGCAGTTATTGAAACTAATCCTGCCCAAGCTATTACCATTACCTATGAGTTTTCAACAGCAGGGTCATCGGGTAAGTTCAGCTATGATGACGCCAATGAAACCCGGAGTGAATTTATTGTTCCTCCTGGTATTACCGTAGTAAACTTAACTTATCCAGTCGATGAAATTGAGTTTTTTTTCAACAATAGAACCTATACCAAGGCGGATTCTACGAAAGAGCCTGTATGGTCAATCCTGGCCGGAGAGGGCCGGCTAAGTTGGGCTACAGAAGATTTTAGGTTTAATCCTGCTAGTGGTCCAAGTATTTTCGGAGACTTATTTACTTTGTTCGAGGTAGATGGAGAATTGCCAGAGACAGTGGGTTTTAGGCGGGTAGAAAATGAACCACCAGCAAGTGTACCTGAACCTGGCACGGTTATAGGACTTACTCTTTTAGGTTTAGGCTGGGTGTCACAAAAAAAGATAGCATCTTCGCCAAAGGTATAGAAAAAACTGACTAAAAAAACCTAAGCCTATGCTGATAGCTGATAGCTGATAGCTTACTTTGATCGTCCTTCCGACCCAAACCCCCTCACTTCTGATAAAACATACAATGGTCTGCCTTTAACTTCTTCATAAATCCGTCCTACATATTCCCCTAAAATACCAATAGATACTAACTGCACTGCTCCCAAAAAGAAAATTGCAATCATAATGGTGGCAAACCCAGTAACAGGAGAATTCGGTTCAAAAATCCGCCAGTAAAGCACTAACCCTGCCATCAATAGCGCGATCGCTGTTGCTAATAATCCCAGATAAGTAGCGATTCGCAATGGCACTTTAGAAAAAGAAACCAGTGCATCTACTGCTAGGGCTAGGGATTTACGAATGGTGTACTTGATCTCACCAGCAAAGCGGGGGTCACGTACATAGGAAACAGAGGTTTGCCGCAACCCTACCCAAGAACGCAATCCCCGCACGTAACGGTTTCGTTCTGGCATGGCATTGAGTACATCAACCACCCGTCGATCCATTAAACAAAAGTCCCCCGTATCTAAGGGAATCTCGACATTGGCTAGACGGCGCAGTAAGCGATAAAATAGGTAAGCGGGAAAGCGCTTTAACCAACTTTCACGACGTCTCTGGGTGCGCTGAGCATAAACGATTTGATAACCCTGCTGCCATTTTTCCACTAGCACTGGGATCACCTCTGGTGGGTCTTGTAAATCAGCATCTAGGACAATAATCCCTTGACCCCGCACAAAATTTAGACCGGCAGTGACAGCAATTTGATGACCAAAGTTACGGGAAAGACTTAGGTAACATACCCTTGGGTCTTTTTGATGAAGGTCTCGCATCAGCTCTAAAGAGCGATCGCAACTGCCATCATTGACTAGAATTAACTCCACCTCCCCTAACTGATCCATTACTGTACTGATGCGTCGGTACAGTTCTGAAATACTGTTTTCCTCGTTATATACAGGAATAACCAGGGAATAGGTTGGGTTCATCGTTCTTCAACATTTTTGAATTAAGAATGTAGAATGCAGAATGTAGAATTCTAAATTCTTAATTCTACATTCTGCATTCTGACAGACGACCTTCTAACGCCCTAATTTATTAGGAATTCCCTGACAACCACCTGGGATTGTTTTTCTTGACTTTTCACCGCACCAAGCACAGAAATAGTAGTGCTGCTTTTCATCCATCCGCTGGACACCGGTGAAGTTAACATTTTCAACTACTGCACCGGTGTAAGCTCCAGTGCGATAGTCAGGGGGATGGGTACGACTGCGGGGACTGGCAGTTTCTACTGAACCATAAAATAGGCGGACTCCCTTGAGGTCAGCACCACTGAGGTTGGCTTCATATAAAACAGTGCGAGATAGATTCGCTTGCACTAAGTCACAGAAGCTGAGATTCGCTCTGACCATATTAGCTTCCCCGAGTTCTGTCCAACGCAAATCTGTATAACTCAGGTCTGATCCAGCTAACATTACATTCAGATCAATAACCCTTATACCATAAATTCGGTCTTCTTGGTATCCGCCATACCCATCCAACATGGGGCGTCCTAAATGATTATCCCGTCTGAGGGGAGTCAGTAAACGGGCTTGGGACAAAAATCTGAGCACTTTAGCTTTCCCATGGGCATCGACACTACTGAGAATAGCAGCGGTTCTTCCTTCGCAAAATGCCCTCTCTTGGGGCCAATCTTCTAGCAATCCCTGATCATCTAAGGCTAGATCTGAAACTCCCTGAAAGTAAGCATCAATGGTTTGCTGCTGAGTAATCATATTTTGCTGGATGGTCAGGTCTTTGG
Organism: Moorena sp.; assembly: GCF_982860115.1. NCBI lineage: Bacteria > Bacillati > Cyanobacteriota > Cyanophyceae > Coleofasciculales > Coleofasciculaceae > Moorena > Moorena sp. The sequence goes on along the minus strand of NZ_CEYLVT010000116.1, from coordinate 15,929 downwards.
AAATGACGTATTGTCGCCAAGCAATGAATACTGCTAGGACGGCAATCAAAATCTGTCCCAAAGCACCCACCCATTCAGCCCATGACCCAAATTCATCCCATTTAATTTGAACCAACCAATGGCTGATGTTTTGGTAAACACCAAGAAATTTCAGTAAGCCACTTATTGCTGCTACCACTCCGATCGAGGCAATAACTTTGATTCTTTGTGGTGGTGGCAACAAATCAGTAAGCCATTGTTTGAGAACCGGTAAAATCACTGGCAGTGAAACCAGCAACGCCACAGTAGCTCCGGAGATCCCAATCCAGAAGTTATCAATCACTACCCCAAAAATCATGATAGCGATCGCAGTGAGAATAATTAGGCTTACGGAGCGATTGGCAGGAGTAACGGATCCAATCGTTGGTTTATTGGGCAGGTTTGACAACGGCAAGGTAGATAAATGTTGCTCCTCTTGAGTTTGGGGAGGAGATGGTGGTGAATGACCATTGGCTGAGTTCTTGGCGGTACCGTTGTTACTATGTTCAGGCTGATTGGGTGGCAGAGGCTCAGGCAAGTTAGTCATGGCATTCCCATCAAAATAAGCTCAAGGGTTTTGCAACATTCAAAATAATACAGCTCTTAGACACTCGAATCGTTTTTGAGCTGATTTGCACCTCAACAGATTAGCAAATTTTCAAGTGAAATCCGGTAGATTTGACTTGTGTTATGGAATTTGTACGTTATCTAAACCCAAGGGGGAGCGATAATAAATCGTAACGTTATATAGCGTTTCTCATAGTTATCTGGCTTTCCAAGAGCGCGCGGCATTGCTAATCCCGATTCCCGATTCCCGACTCCCGACTCCCTCCAACCCAGAACAAAAGTACCTAACTTGATGGAGAAGTGCCATACCACAGATGAGCATTCCAGTTTGTATTGAAACGATTGGGCATCCGCTCCTGAATCCTAGTCGATTGTACTTGTAGTAACTGTGGCTGAGATTGGTTAAGAGGCACGACAGTCCATTCTTTGTTTTCCCTCAAGGTCTTGGCCAGGTCTTTTGAGTAGGGTATTACTGCTGCAGTGACTTTATGGCCTAGCACCATATCGATGAGCTGGTTGTGATCACAGATGACGGGAATGACAATTTGATCAAATCGTGGTGTGCCTTGCCAATAGTCTGGAAAAGCACTCAACTCGATGCCACTAGAACCGAAGGTCTCAACTTGGAATGGTCCAGTGCCAATCGGCTTTATCCCAAAGTGTTCTGTACCATAACCATGGCGCGGTACAATTCCCAAAGTTAAAAGTTGGGGATCAATAGGAGGTTTGGCTACAGGCTCAATTGAATCAATTTCCCTGAGGCGATGGGATTGCGAGGCAAACCTTTGGGGGGCAGACTGTAATGTAAACGCAATGGTTTTTTGATCTACCAGTTTGATATCCCTGATGCTTGTCAAAACCACTTTGCGCCAGGGTGAGTCAATTTTCCGTAGTACCTGATAAGTGAACTCAACATCAGCAACTGTTAGAGGGGTGCCATCGTGGAAACGTAGGTTGTCATGAAGCTGGAAATAAAGGATTTTAGTGATTTTGTCTACAGTTTCTAGCTTCCACTTGACCGCAAGATCGGGAACCAGCAACCCACGTAAGGAATTAAAACGACATAAACCCCGGAACACCAGACTCAATACATCCGCTGGTCCTAGGGTTGGGTTAAGCAAAGGGTCAAGGGTCTTAATCGGACGAAAATCAGCAATGGTAAGCTCTTGGCGGGATCTGACCCAAATCTTTTTGGTAAAGGTGTTGTGGCTTGGGTTGATATCCGGGAGTTGTTGTTGTGGATCAGCCGTGAAGCGGATGATATGGAAGCCAGCCTTGAACCTAAGTTGATGACGAATGCTGCTGTCTTGCGATCGCTGATTCGGTTGTAAGGTGCCATGGGGACTAAGGTCAGATAGATTGTTGATAGTCCACTCAACTTGGAAAGAACCGGAAGGGCTACTTCCTTGATTAATTAGATCTGCTTCTAATGTAATTAAATCCCCTGCTACTGGTAATGGGGGATTTAGGATAATGTCACGCACCAATAAATCAATAGTAGTGGCTTCCCAAGGAAGAGTATTGGTAGTTTGACCATCAATCACAGCAAATAGGAAACCAACACCCCTGACTTGGGGCATAATCACACTCAGGCGGGACTCACTCCAACTGATGATTTGGGCTGGCTGACCCTGAAACAAAACTATAGCATCGGGTGAAGGCACAGAAGCAAAATTACCCCCTTCAATCACCACACTACTCCCTGGCGGGGATTTGGCTGGTTTCACTTCAGTCAAAAATGGGAGTTGTCGCCACATCCGAATCCGTGCTTCAGGAAGATCAGTTTTGCGGCTAACTTCGGCGATCATTGCTGGGGTTTGGGTGTAGCGCTCTAGGTCATCAACGGAGTAAATTGCGATCGCATTTAGTTGTTTGATCTCAGCATCAGTAATATCTGGTAACGTAGCCAGAGGACGGTTATCTACTGGTTGGTCTAGAGCCTTACGTACCCCATGCAACTGACTCTGTAGTACCTGGGTAAAATCCAATTTGAGAACAGTAGCACCATTTTCCTTGGGATCAACAACCGTCCGAAACCAAATTTCCCCATCTTGACCACGACGCACTGTTACTTCCAAATCCAGGTTTAGCTGTTTGATAGCCAAAGACTTACCACGAGCATAGGATTTGAGGGAGAGAGTATCTTCCGCATAGTCAATTTCCGATGCGATCGCATCCACCAATTCTGCCAACTGCCATTCTTGGTTATCCTCTGTTACTGACTCATCATTACTCATCGATCCGAAGTTCCCTCTTCTGACTTCCCTACTCGCTAGTTCCATTAACCCCAAGGGCGGGGGATCTCACCCAATTGAGAACTGCTATACATGGAATAGTTTAGCCTTTACCTTTTCTGTTCATACAAAGTTGCGGTCAAACGTACAACTTTCTGTTCCGCCAATCTCCCTATCTCCCCATCTCCCCATCTCCCTATCTCCCTATCTCCCTATCTCCCTATCTCCGTATCTCCGTATCCAACTAATCTACTCTCTTTGAATGCAACTCGGTATCAGTAGTTATAGTGATTCGGATACGACCATTACTACCAACTCGTTCTGTTTCACGAGCTGATGGCATTGTAACTATCACTCTACGTGACTGTTCTGGTAAAGACTGGGGGTCAGTTTGCAGGCGTAGATGGGCAGGAATCTCAACATCCACATCAGTGACCTGTAACTTCAATGGTTCACCACCCCGATCACTACCCCGATCACTTGTTTCTTCCAATGTGTCAGTCAGCTCTCGGAAAATCAATGTGATTAAATCTCCTAGTGTGATGTCAGCCATCAGAAAATCTTGGTGATTACTAGTTGAATTATAATCTTTCTTTATGCATTGCGCTCTTCTAGAGTCTAGAAACAGAGACTTTATCAACAAACCCAGCGGTAATCAGGCTATACTGTTTCAGTAAGATGTAGTCCAGGTTTTTTTTATCAACAGTAAAAAAACTATTTCAATACTCCTATAGCATTTTTAGTTTAGATGTAAACCTAGGATTGATAGAAAAAGCAATGCAGCGTCTTAATATCGGGGTTTCCCCCAGTCGCACTTTGCATCAAGACTTCGGATCAAGGAACTTCGGATCACGGAAGAGTGTCAAGATATCCTAGGACTTTTTGGTTTACTGATCCAGGGATGCAGTGCTTTAATACGGGGGGTTACCCCCACTTGCGCTTTGCTTCAAGACAAAGGATTGGTTTTCATAATCTATTTAGAAATGCTATCTCTAATTCTTGATATATACCGCTATTCCTATTCATGAGGTAAAGAGGATTTTTTCTATGTTCCCTATTATGAGTTACCTAGTCTGAGATTTCCTATTACCTATTGCCTATTTCCGAAAATCCAAAAAATATGTACATCACCTATTTTATTAATGCTATAATTCAGCATAATTGAACCACTAATAATTAGTTATTATGATGAAATTTTAAATACCAGAAATGCTGTCAAGAAAAAAACTTGTCAGATCAGCTAACACCATAACGTGGATCTCGCGCTTTGCTCAGAAGTAAGCGCTACTTAGGACTCCCGCCCTTAGTAAAGCGATCGCAAGTTGTGGTAGTTCATCTAAAAAATTTCCGGAAGGATTGGGGATAACTGGGTATGGTGTTAGATATAAGGGTGCCTATAGCATCCGTATAGACAAATATATTCAGACCCTAATACCTGTGGACTGGATAGTGCCGACACGACTAGGATCAAGCAGAAGGAACCATGACGCTGCCCTATTGTTGGCGTTTTTTTGTATTGTGGGATCGAATTGCATCATGGCAGACAAAGAGCATTTGGCTGTGCTCAAACGAGGGATAGATGCCTGGAATCAGTGGCGGAGGGAGAATCCTAACCTAGAGCCTGATCTGAGTGAGGCTAACCTCAGAGGGGCTGACCTCAGTAGGGCTGATCTCAGGCGGGTTAACCTCATCAAAGCTGACCTCAATGTGGCTAACCTCAGAGGGGCTAACCTCAGCGAGGCTAATCTCCTTGAGGCTAACCTCTGTTTATCTAACCTGATCAAGGCTAACCTTAACCAGGCTAACCTTTGCAAAGCTAAGCTCCGCTCTGCTAACCTCTACAAGGCTAACCTGATCGAGGCTAACCTCAGCGGCGCTAACCTAATTGAGACTAACCTCTACAAGTCTGACCTTTGCAAAGCTAAGCTCCGCTCTGCTAACCTCTACAAGGCTAACCTCAGTAGAGTTAACCTCAGCAAAACAGACCTTTGTGGGTGTTACCTTGGCAGGGCTAACCTTAGTGGTGCTAACCCCAGTCTAGCTGAGTTTAGAAATGCCGACCTAAGCCAGGCGGACCTCAGGGGTGCTGACCTCAGTTGGGCTGACCTGAGCAAAGCTGACCTGAGCCTAGCTAACCTCAGCAAAGCTGACCTTAGTGGAGCTAACTTCCATAAAGCTGACCTGACTAAGACTGACCTGAGCGGGGCTGACCTGAGCGGGACTGATTTGAGCGAAGCTAACCTCACCAAGGCTGACCTAAGGGAAGCTTACCTGATTAGGACTCAAGCATTAGACTGTAATTTTACTGAAGTAATCTTTACCGGAGCTTGTCTGGAAGATTGGAAAATTAATCAGGGCACGAAGCTCAAGCATGTGATTTGTGAGTATGCTTATCTAAAATATGACTATACACAAGACAAATTCATTGAACGTCGCCCTAGGAATGAAACTCACAACTTTGCCCCAGGAGATTTTAGTTGTCTGTTTCACAAAGCGTTGGAAACTGTTGACCTGACATTCAGTAATGGTATTGACTGGAAAGCTTTTTTGCTTTCCTTTCAACAGCTGAGGGAAGAATACGGTGAGGAATACCTATCAATCCAAGCTATCGAAAAGAAGAGCAGTGGTTCCTTTTTGATTAGGCTTGAAGTACCACTAGATGCTAGCAAGGCTGACATTGAACGTCAGGCAAAAACACTATATGAGACTAAACTCAGTACCCTTGAGGGAATATACCGTGCAGAATTGAAAGCATCCCATGACCAGCTAGCAAGCTCCCGTCAGCGCAGCGCCAATCTTTTGGAAATTGTTAAACAGCAAGCCAATAGACCGATTATTTAAGGCTTTTCCTTACCTATGATGGTAAATTATTCCTATGATGTCTAAAACTATTGGTACACAATAATTTTTGCAATTATTTCCCGTTAGTTTATAAGCTTGAAGTATAACATCAAGGGATAGCTATCTTTTAAGTTGTTTTAACTAACAGTTTGGAATAGTAAGTCCGGAAAAGCCGCTAAACTAGATGTTATAATATAATAACTATTATTGGTCTAGTAAAAATGCTCTGCATAAGTGATATCCTCCCGACAACAAGTCTCTATCACCGTCAATAAATTGGCTGTTCACACCCCTCGATAGAGCAAGAAGCACTACTAACTTACTGATTGCTTATTTTTAGTGAGAGTAAGCTTCACGAAGAAACAAGGATTTGGTCAATTGTGGTCACGAAGCTAATCAGATTGAGACTGCGATACTGATCGCAAATTATCTGTGCGTATTGCTTAGAGTAATAAGAATTTGTCTGATAGGCAAATCCTCCTTTAGTGGAGTACCGCGATAATTCTGGTAAAGACGTTTCAATCACTTCCTCTTGCTGTTCACTTTGGGGAACAATGACTACCCGATAAATTTCATTATCTAATTTTTCCCCTAGATATCGCGAAAAAAGACCGTTGAGTTCAGCTACAATTAGTTTTTCCTGTTCAGAAACTTCCTCATCAATATTAATTAATGCATTGACAACATCCCTGAGTTGAGATACTTGTTTATGTGGGGGTGAAGTAGCTAGATAATCAACTACATCTTGACGCAACTTTATGAAGTTTTTCTTGGCACCTTCTTTTCGGTTGTCGGTTAAATTTTGCCAGGAAAAATCTATGTTCCAATTTTTCGCAAAGGTTTCGATAAACTCTTTTTCTTGAGGATTTAAATCTTCATCAATTAGAGCTATTTGACTAAGAATATAGATAATTTTTTGGGCTCCGGAAGGTTTAAAAAATGATTTTGCCAAATCTCCCACCTCTTCTTTTTCAGATTTGAGTGCTTGCTTGATTAGCTTCCATACCCCTTTTTTTCTCTCACCCTCTACCCAGAATTTTATTCCCACGAACACATAAAATATACTCATGAATATATAGATTATAGTGTCAAAAAAACCTTGCCATTGCTTCTCAAACAAATAGTTCAAAGCAAATAAAAAACCAGGTATTATAGCCATCAGTTCAGCCATTACCGATACACTTTCAGCGACTTGATTATCATGTTTACGTTTCCATAGTTTGTTAGAAGATAGGTAGATTTCTGTTAAGGAGAATCCTATAGATAAAAATGCTAAAATATAAACGATTTTTTTGATAATTTCAATCATCAGCTAAAAGGTATATATTTACCTTGGTTGAAGGGAGTACTAATTTGGATCAATTTGTAATTTGTCTGAGGCTATTGGAATAGTGATCAGTGACAGTTATTATTAGCAAGATAAATCAAATATATTTTCTATACTGTAAAGTTTCATGAAGACATTCCTCCTTCATCCTTAATCTTTACTAATGTAATTACTAGTTGACATAAACTCTTTAAGAAGATTGTATAGAAAAACACTGTTTACCCTAACCAGCATAGTCCTACTCACGAGTATCCTGGGCGCTTGCGCCAAGGAACCTTCGCCGCCTGAAACTAAGTCCAGTCTCAGGCTGACTCCGGAAGGTTTGGGCAAACTCAACAAAACTAGCAACTTTGATGCTGATACCATCAAGAGTGCTTTGCCCAGTTATACCGTAAAAAAAGAAACCACCTCTGCTGAAGGGGAAACTTACGATATTTTCAGAGCCTACTGGCAAGATAGCCTCGTAGTGGAAATCGATGCCGACATCTCCCAGCAGAAAATCGGCAGGATGGCAATACTAAGCGATCGCATCCCTGGTCCAAAGGATGTGAAGGTAGGAATAGCCTACTCAGCCACTCCTGGAAACGAGAAACTAGACTGCTTGCCAGGTGAGGAAGGGTCCACTGGGAAAGTGATTTGTACCTTTGAGGAAAATTCCTCGATCCTATACGTCTATCAACCCTTTAACTGGGAAGGACCTTATCATAAGTTACCTCCCCAAGAGGTTCTCACCAAGGCTAAGCTAGATAGTCTACTTTGGGTAGCACGTTAGTGCGCAAATAGCAAAAATTAATTACTAATTAGTGCTCTAATTACCGCTCTTTCAAGGCTGGGGAATGGCTCAATGGTGTCTTTGCTGAAGATTCCAACAGCAAACCATACTCAATGCCTTCCACCACAGCTTCATAGGACGCTTCGAGAATATTACTAGAAACCCCCACAGTTGTCCAGCGCTCTTCTCCATTGCTCGATTCCACTAACACCCTTGTCTTAGCCGATGTGCCAGCAGCACCATCCAGAATTCGCACTTTGTAGTCAGTTAGATGAAAAGCCGCAATCTCTGGGTAAAACTTCACCAAGGCTTTGCGCAACGCTGCATCAAGGGCTGACACTGGTCCATTCCCTTCTGCTACTTCCAAAATATCCTGGTTGTTAACAGATACTTTAATGGTTGCCACAGAATTACTGTAGGGTTTACTGACCCCTTGTAGCATATCGGAATGTATCTGACAGCCTTTGAGTTCAAAGGGATGTTCTCGATATCCCAAAGCATCCCGCATTAACAAATCAAAACTGGCTTCCGCTGCTTCAAATTGATACCCTTCATTTTCTAGATCTTTGAGGCGTTCCAGGATTTGGCGACAGGCGGGGTCTTTTTTATCCAGGTCATGACCGAAACTACGGGCTTTTGCTAAGACATTGCTCAGTCCCGACTGATCAGAAATTACGATCCGACGCTGGTTACCAATCTGTTCTGGCTGAATATGTTCATAAGTCAGAGGATTCTTTGCCACCGCTGAAACATGGATACCACCTTTGTGAGCAAAGGCTGAACGACCGACAAAGGCAGCATGGTCATTGGGAGCAAGATTGACAATCTCGCTAATTAAACGACTAGCTTGGGTCAGTCTGGCCAGCTGATTATCCTGAATACAGGAATAACCAAGCTTCAACTGTAAGTTAGGAATCACAGAACAGAGATTGGCATTACCACAGCGTTCACCATAACCATTAATCGTTCCTTGAACCATACAGGCTCCCTCAGATACCGCAGCTATCGCATTAGCAACGGCTGTATCGGAATCATTATGGGTATGGATTCCTAACATAGGAACGTTCAACTCATTTTCAACATTAAACCTTCCAACCTTCAACTCTTTAGCTACATCTCTAACAATTTGACTAACTTGATCGGGTAGGGTGCCACCGTTGGTGTCACACAGTACTAGCCATTCTGCACCCGCATCTTTAGCAGCTCTCAGGGTTTTGAGGGCATACTCTCGATTGGCTTTATAGCCATCAAACCAGTGTTCTGCATCGTAAATCACCCGACGCCCTTGACTACGGAGGTATTCTATAGTATCCCGAATCATGGCTAGGTTTTCCTCTAGGCTAGTTTTCAGCCCTTCGGTGACATGAAGATCCCAGGATTTACCAAAAATAGTCACCCAGCGCGTTCCTGCAGTTAAAATAGCTTGCAGCATCCGGTCTTCTGCAGCGGACATGTTTGGCCGTCGAGTTGAGCAAAAGGCTACTACTTCTGCTTGTTTGAGAGGTTCTTCTTTGAGCTTCCAGAAAAATTGCACATCTTTCGGATTTGCCCCTGGCCATCCTCCTTCAATGAAGGGAATACCTAAGTCATCCAGTTGCCGAGCAATGCGTAACTTATCTTCTAGAGACAATGAGATTCCTTCACGCTGGGCACCATCCCGTAGCGTTGTATCGTAAATCCAGATGGGGTGAGAAGCTGTTGAAGTCATGGGCAGTTAGAATAGTTGACTTTATGGTAAAGAAATGTAAATTTTAGTTAAGGGTAAGCTTTGATGGCCTAAAGCTTAGTCAAAGGCAAGGCATGCAGATAACCTTCCGACATTTACCCGCGCTTAGCAGTGTAGGAAGGTTACCCATCTCTTAAGCCTTGATAGATCAAGGGTATCAAGCGATGCAGCGCGGTCTTGGGGAGGCAGTGCGGTCTTGGGGAGGCAGCGCCGCCAAAGGGGGTTTCCCCCATGAGCGACTGCCGTGGTTCCCCCCATGAGCAACTGCCGTGGTTTCCCCCACTCGCGCTTTGCATCAAGACAGAGGACTAGACCAAAGTATCTAAAATCTAGATATTTATAAACGCAGCTTATCTAGAACCATCAAACAATAAGACCACCTTGATATATTGCCACATTGGCTCTGTTCACAACACTATACATAGCTGCATCCAATTGTATTAAAAAATAAGCTACAGATAAGGAGTAATCTTGAATAATGTCTAAAGTAACAGCACAAGGAAAAAGCTTTGAATGTGACCAGGGCAGTAATCTGCGCAAGGTGTTACTAGACCATGGGGTTGCCCTGTACAATGGCAACGCTAAACTAATTAACTGTAGAGGATTAGGCAGCTGTGGTACCTGTGCGGTTGAGATAGACGGGGAAGTATCCCAGGCAAATTGGAAAGATAAAGCTAGGCGATCGCTTCCACCCCATTCTCCGACAGCAAATCGCCGTTTAGCCTGTCAGACTAAGGTTTTAGGTGATGTTTGTGTTACCAAATATGATGGCTTTTGGGGGCAAGGGGATCAAACTGTCTGGACCCCAGAATCATGAAGTTGCCAATGGTGACTGGAACTTTGGCTGTAGTTAAAACCTAGGGCGTGTCGTTAGTAGTGAATGTAAAATTCTTTGTACTTAGGTAATTATTGTCATTTAGCACTGCTATAGTTATCAGGGTAAGCGCCATAAAAATTGAGCTAAAATGTAATATAGGGCAAGGATTAGGATAATATTAAGACCTGATTATCAGCGCTATTGCAATTTATCTTAATAGTTTTAACAAGAGCCTTATTGATTATTGGGTTTACCCTGCATCCCTTCCCCAATTTGGCGGTATGGGAGATCACTATTATAATTAGTGATGCAGTAGATAAAGGCGATGGAATTTTATGAGTGTTGCAGAAATAAAAGAAGCAGTAATGAAACTCTCTACGGGAGAATTAACAGATCTGGTTAAATGGCTTGATGAATTCTATGAATCTCTATGGGATAAGCAAATTGAGGAAGACTTTGAATCTGGCAAGCTAGATCATCTAATTAAACAAGCAAGGCAAGAATTCAGAGAGGGAAAGTGCCAGGAAATTTAAAGCATTTCAGTACTTCACTGAATCCAGCAACAGTTAAAATTTAAGAAAAACGAGGTCATCAATGGTTGCTGTTAATCAAATTAGACAAACGTTGACCCTGGGGGAATTTTTAGAACGTCCTGAAACCAAACCTGCTAGTGAATATGTCCATGGACAAATTCAACAAAAACCTATGCCTCAAGGAAAGCACAGCATCCTTCAACGGGAATTGAGTTTTGCTTTAACACTGGCCTTAAAGCCAGAGCGAACTGCCCAGGCATTCCCCGAACTGCGGTGTACCTTTGGTGGGCGATCAATTGTCCCAGACGTTGCCGTCTTTCGTACAGAACGGATTCCTCGTGATCATGATGGCCAAGTGGCCAATTCGTTCAATCTACATCCAGATTGGACCATCGAGATCTTATCCCCCAAGCAGAGCCAAACCAAAGTCATTCGCAACATTCTCCATTGTCTCGACAACGGTACTAACATGGGGTGGTTATTGGATCCGGAAGAGTCCTTGATATTTGTCTATAGTGCCGATAAATCCGTGCAACTGTTTGAGAACTTAGAGGTGGTGTTGCCCGTGCCAGAGTTTGCCGAAGCAGTGCAGCTTAAGGTGGGTGAGATATTTGATTGGTTGAAAGAGTAAACGGATCGTGTAGGATGCGTTCGCGTAGCGGCTCGTACCGAGCATCGCTTTTCTGGTGAGCATGACTGGAACTGAATCCAGCAACAGTTAAAATCTAAGAAACAGGAGGTCATCAATGGTTGCTGTTAATCAAATTAGACAAACGTTGACCCTGGCGGAATTTTTAGAACGTCCTGAAACCAAACCTGCTAGTGAATATGTCAATGGACAAATTCAACAAAAACCTATGCCTCAAGGAGAACATAGTACCTTACAAATTCGTCTTGGTACAGCGATAAATGAAGTTGTTTTACCGAAAAAAATCGCCCATGCTTTCCCTGAATTAAGATGTACTTTTGGGGGACGTTCTATTGTACCAGATCTTACAGTATTTAGTTGGAATCGTATTCCGAAAACAGAAAAAGGAAGAATTGCCAATAAATTTGAGCTTTATCCTGATTGGGTAATCGAAATTCTTTCTCCTGAACAATCTGCGAATAAAGTGATCAAAAAAATTCTGTTTTGTCTGAACCAGGGAACAGAATTAGGCTGGTTAATTGATCCTGACGATGAATCAGTGATGATCTTTCAACCGAATCAATTGCCAGAGATTAAATCAGATCAAGAAATTTTACCTGTCTTAGAGAGTCTTAAAGATTGGCAATTATCCGTTGCTGAAATGTTTAGTTGGTTAAGTGTTAATTAATTTTTCGTTGGCTTTTATTTTTTCCATTTATCGGCCATAAGTCATGGATTTAAAGTAATCACAATGACCAATGACCAATTACCCAAGCTTGAAAAGAGCAATGCTACCGGAATCGATATGATATTCCAGTTGAGGAATTATCCCTCTGGCTCGATGCCTGCTGCTCTTAGCTGCGCTGCCAATTTCTCGGCTCGCTGCCGTTCCTGTTCAGCTCGCTGCTGTTCCTGTTCAGCTCGTTGCCGTTCCTGTTCAGCTCGTTGCTGTTCCTGGATGACCGACTCCGAACCCCATAGCAACAGTTCTCCTTGCTGATCCCACCAACGCAACCAGTAACCAGTTCGGTTTTCCCTAGTTCCTTGCCAGATACCCAGAAATAAGCTGATTTCATCAATCCAATAACGGTTATTGCCATCGGGTGGTTGGAGTTGATAACGTCCTGAATCATCTAACCGATAGACTTCTATTACTCCAGTGTCTGGCTCAAAAATGACATAGTTGGGAACTTGTAAAACTTGCTCGTAGTAAAACCACTTGCCCGGAGGATAGGTTGGCTTGTTGGAATACTCGCCACCTTCAGTATCTGAGAGAAATTCCATGACAATAGTAGGAATATCCCCTTGAAGTCTTGGGGTATAACTACGTTTAACTTCTTCTCTGGGTACTCGAATCGATGGGACATATCCCCAATCTGGGGCTTTGACCACGATTTTGCCATTCAAAGTGGCACAGATGCCATAATTGGTCGTAGTCAGAGCATTAGCTGGTAGTTTGCCAGCAATTTCCAAACTTTGTGTCAGAGCAGCAGCCAGGGCTGGTTGATTGATATTATCCACTGGTTCGTCGTCAAGAACGAAATCATCAGGTAACTTTTCCCAGGTAACTTCGTAAGTAGCTGTACTAGCTATCATAATTTAGTTCCTCTGCGAGCCTGCTCTTTTTATCATAGTCAGGCAATTCCAGAGAACTGACGGGGTAACAGTTTACTTCACTAGAGCCCGGAATCGGATAAACCCATAGGAATTTGGCGGTTCTCCTGGTGCCGTAGCTTCGGGCACATCTCCGACTTCGACAACCACAACTCCATTTTGGTTGACAGGTACATTACATGCTGCGGGCACTGAGGTCCCTGGTGAGTAATAGCGACCGCGATCGCTATCGGGGATATTAGTTAGATAGATGTTCGGCTCAGCTAAACCACTGGTGGGTAAAGGATCGGTACTCTCGAACAAGGCAATGCCGACATCACTAGCTGGGTTCCCAGCAGTTTGGTTGAAGGCATCCAGAATAAAAGTAGTTTCTGCCGGAACTCGGTCACAGATACGCAGGCTCTTGGCGTAATTGCTGCCATTGGAAAGGAAGTACACAGTATATTCCAACTCATCCCCTGGCATCACTGTGCCAGAGTTAATTAATCCCCGCAGATAAATATTGGGATTGGGCCAGTTAGGGTCATTATCGTCAGGAGCACGTACGCTTCCGACGTGATTGTCAGTACCAGGACTATCAATACCATCAACAAAAGGTGAGCCAGATGTGGGTAACGATTCCCAAACATTACTGTCTTTGCGCTTGATAGCGGTAATACGTTTGACCAGTATCACGTTGGGGAGGCTTTCAACATCAAATCCAAAGTTAACGTCAGTAACGGCAGTAGTAGTCACCTCAATCGGTATATCATTAGAGGTTCCTAACATCAACTCATCCGGGATCTCAGTATCGTTGGTATCGACTTGGACAATGTATTTCCCTGGCTCTAAGCTGGTGAAGCTGTAATTGCCACTATCATCAGTATCAGTAGTGGCTTGTTGAGTATCACCAGCATCGATAACATCATTATTGTTAACGTCTTGGTATAGTACTACCGTAATGTTGGCCGGTAAGGTAGATTCACCATTGTCAAAAGTATCGTTTTGGGGATTGTCGTCTTGGTAGAGAGTACCTGATACTTCACCAGTAGATGTAACTGGAAGGGCAATCATCCCCACATCCAGGTCTCGTTTGTCTTCCGATGTAGCCAGAGCAAACACTTCGGTATATCCCGTAGTTGGATCAGCATCAGAATCAATCGTGTCATCATTGCCCACATTTTGGAAACCAATTTCATAGTCAGATGGGGCAATAAACTCTAAGAAATAGTTTCCTGCTGCTAAGCCAGAAAAGGAGTAAAAACCCGGATTACCAGCCACATCGTTGGTAGTGACTGTAGTGGCAACTAGACTATCATCCCCGCCACCAGGTTGACCATCAGCACCTGGGTTATAAACCTTGACCGTCACACCATTGAGACCCAATTCACCAAGGTTTTGGAGTCCATCACCATTATTATCAATCCAGACAAAATCCCCTAAGATCGGCTGAGGTACTATTCCTGCTATCTGGCTTAATTGATGACACTCCCTAGATGATCAAATATAGATTATTGCTATCCCTAGAGATTATTGGTATCAAAAGCTACAGTTAATGGGGAGAACAAGCACCCTTTCCTTAATTACTCGCGATTCCCATTTCCCGGCTTAGGAAAACTGGGGATTGGGGGTTTTTGCACTTCAGGAATAGGAAGATGCAATTCCTGATTATCACCATGCCTTAGCCCAAGGGGGATCAGACTCCTGAATCGGTTACTGACAAAGAGTTACACCAAGCCTATATTAGGGTTACCAGGAATGGAATCAAATTTAGAAAAATTTTTGGGTTAGTTGGTGGAATACTTTGGTAAACTATCTGAGAAGCTAAGCAAACCTAAAAAGCTTTTATTCAGATAACCATAAGGGTGCATATTATGATTCGTGGTAAAGATTCGGTTAGTTTGTGGATTCACTCCTGGGAGCTGTTGAGATCTATCTATAAACTCAATTAAGGAGTTGCCCAAGCTATGCTAACTAGGCAACGGCGTAATTGGTGATTGACGGCTAGTCTATTAACGCTTAATGGTTAGACCTAGTTACACCGATGTTGACGAGAGGGAGAAAGAGGTAATTTATCCCTGACCCATTCGAGTGGGAGCAGTTTTTGCTGATGATTGAGACAACAGAGACAGAGACCACCGAAAGCTTTGAAAAAAGCTCTCCATAACCTATAAGCCATTCACCACTGGCAAAAGGGTAACTTACTCAACCAAATCAGGTACAGCTAAGAGTACTTTCGAGCAATTCCAAGTAATTTTCTTTCTGACAGCAAGTACGGCTAAGTAGTCGGACATAAATAAACGGTACTGTCTCAAAAACTGTAAAATCCTTGTAACCTTTACACCAAAAGGTTTGGTCGATATTTACAAAACTTTATACAGCACCCAAAACTTTTGTCCGACTACTTATCTCTACCAAGCTGTAGAATTATAACCATCAGATTAGAACTATCTGGTTGGTTTTTGTAACGTTATGTTAACAATTCGGGCACTGCGACATAAAAGGCGTGGACTCAACCAGATAAGTAACTAACTGGTGATTCAAAAGCAATGGCGCTAGTTAGGTTGCCAACAAACCAAAGCTAAAAAAGATTGACCTAACTCTTGCTATTCTTATAGAGCAGATTATACCCAAAGACGGGTAATGCTCATCCTCAGGATTGGTTTTAGTGCTAGCTGTTATATAAAGTCCCCAAACCGGTACTGCCAATGCCTGAACTGGTTTCCCACAATGGAACAAAAGGGGGTTAAAGTGATGCTGTCAAAGGTACCAGAACAAAGTTGGCACCGCGTCCGTTGGGTGCTAGCGATTAGTTGGTTAATATTAATTTTCTCGTTGTTTTATGACCCGATCTCACACAATTTAACTGATCC
>NZ_CEYLVT010000115.1:15771-23575 GCF_982860115.1 Moorena sp. | reverse complement strand
AGGGAATAGGGAATAGGGAATAGGGAATAGGGAGTAGGGAGTAGGGAGTAGGGAAGTGTGGGAAGTGTGGGGAGATGGGGAGATGGGGAGATGGGGAGATGATCAACTGCACTGGAAACTGCTAAGACCGTAATGGTGCGTTTTCCGTGATGGCGAACGCGCCCCGCGTGACCTACGGTCAAGGGATTGCTCACCATCACGGGTCGCACCTCTCCATCGCTACTTGATTAACTCTTGCCTTTTGCCAATACCATTGCGCGTAGCGCTATATCAGGAGACTGACAAAAAAAATCCCCTGGCTTAATCAGCCTAGGGGTATTGCAGGGATTAATTACTATGAACTAATTCAAAGCCAGCCGTTAAAGATTCCTTTCAAAGATGCCTAAAGGTACTAAGTAACGGGTTCGGGTGACTCAGTATCTCCGTTACCTTCGGCCTCAATGAGCTCCATGTCCTCATATTTGTCAAAGCACTTACGCTTAGCAGCGACAGCGATGTCGAGAACAATGGGTACTTCTAATTTGATCGGAACTTGGAACACACAGGGGTTATAGTATTTGTAAGCCATGGGTTTTACCTCTTGCTACAATTACGTTTCATCAACACATTTCTAGAATGTCAGATCTAACTCTGGCTTCACAGTACCCTTGAGGGTACCTTTTCTGTTAAGGATGATTAACGTTAAGTTATTTTTAGTTAACCGGTGTCTTTTTGAATTGACGGAATCCAATGCTCTAAGCCGCTACCGGAACAAATGAAGTAGAGAACAACTATTACTCAACCCTAGAGTCGGATTTTCGGTTTGAATTCACTGCTCCCTACTCCCTACTGCCTACTCCCTAAAAACCTAACCTAATTGAAAACCGCTTTACTACTACGGCAAATTAATCCTTCTGAGCCAAAATGTGTGTAAGAGTATGGATTATTCTGATCTGGCCACAGTTGCTGGCCTTTCTCAACTCCAATTTCTTTAACTACCTCTAATTTACCGTCATCGATGGCTTCATTAACTGCCCTAAAGACGCTTTCCCATGCTCCGTAATCATCAAAAATGATCAATGCATTATTAAATCGCTTTAAACAGTTATCAATATCTTGTTTGATATACTCATATTTATGACGTGCATCTATTAAAACCACATCAGCAGGAAAGGTTAACTCATTCCAATCAGAATTATAAACATCAAATTTTTGGAATTTTACATGGGAATTAAAAATATTGTTTAGTCTTGCTACTCTCAGGTACCTATCGTTAACATCTAAACCTAGATATTGAGTAAAGTGATCGGCTAGGTGCTTTGCGGTCATGCCCTTGTAACATCCTACCTCTAATAAAGTATATTTTTTTTTCGGGAAAAATTGTTTGACATGATCACGGAATTGTTGGCTAACTGTCCAACAATCTTTTCTTTTATCTACAGGTAGGACTATATCCTGCCATGTATTCTGTATTTCAGTTAAGAGCTCAAGCATAGGTTGTAATTAGTAAAAGTAATAAATATAAGCATTCAGCCGAAGGCCTTTGGCCACGCTACGCGAACAGCCGTCAGCTAAAAGCTCACGCTACGTGAACAGCCGTCAGCCGTCAGCTTATTTTATTCAAAAGCTGTTCAGAGCTCAAGTAGTTTGGCCACAGGCCTTTGGCTGATAGCTGTTCGCATAGCGTGCGCGTAGCGCATTAGCTGAATGCTTAATAATAAACTGACGCCCCACACCTACCACACGCCCTATTCCCCATTCCCTGCGCCCAGGGATGTAGCAGCACCTAAGTGCTTGAGCAAGGTGGCTTGGGGAAGTGGCCCAAGCAGATGACTCCAAGGCAAGACTTGTTCTGTTGACCAGTCGGTATAGACGTAGAAGTCTAGTTCAGGTAACTGTCCTCGTAATTGTTTAAAGGCACGGCGGAAACTGCCTAGGGAATCCCCATAATGCCTGGTTAGTTCTAAGAGTTGGGATAAGCGACGATCCCCTCGGGAAATCAGTGCTTGAATGACTGACCAGTTGTAGCTTTCTGGTCGAAAGTCTATGGCTTGCGTCCGTAATTTTTTCTGCAACAACTTGAGGCGCTTCTGGGCTTGGGGATTCAGGCCAAACCACTGAAAGGGTGTATGAGCTTTGGGAACAAAGGTAGAGCAACCGAGGGTTAAGCCTAGACCGGGCGCTGCTTTCTTAATCTGTTCCATCATTGCTACAGTTTCTTCAACATCTGCTATTTCCTCTCCCGGAATTCCTACCATCCCGTAGAGTTTCAGACGTTTTAATCCCCCTGCTTTAGCATTCACTGCTGCCTGGATAATTTGGTCATTTGTGAGCTTCTTATTAATAATCTCGCGCAACCGTTGTGAGCCACTTTCCACTGCAATCGTAATGGAACGGGTGTTCCGTTTAGTTAGGGTTTGGGCTAGCTTTTCAGTAACTGTATTGGTTCGCACTGAGGCAATACTCAAGCGCACATGGTCGTATTGTGGCTGATTTAGGTAATCTAACAACACATCAAACTCGGGATGCTGGGTGACGGATGCTCCCAGTAAGCCAATCCGGTCTGTTACCTTTAATCCCCGTTCTATAGCTGGAATCAGAGCATCGATCGCGCTAGGAGTACGAAATGGTAACGTGAGGTAACTGGCCAGACAGAAGCGACACATTTCTGGACAACTGCGCACCACTTCTACCATGTAGATGTTTTCCCAAGCCGCTTTTTCGGTGACTACTGTGGAAGCAGACAGGGTATTGCCCCGATAGGTCTGTTTAGATACCGTGGCAGGAATCTGATCACAGACTGGTTTAATGGATGCGATCGCACTGGTTAGGTCATGGTAGGTTACCTGATATAGACTAGGTATATAAACTCCAGGGACTTGGGCCAGATGCTGCAGTTGAGTATTACGTTCAGCAGTGCGAACCTCTTGATAAGCATCGATAAAATTATCTAGCAGGATTTCCCCATCTCCGAGCAAAATCACATCAAAGAAGTCAGCAAAGGGTTCTGGATTAGCGGTTAACACGGGACCGCCACCAAACACTAGGGGATGGCTAGAGTCTCGTTGTGCTGAGTATAGGGGTATTTCCAAAAATTCCAATCCCCCTAAGATATTGACATAATCCAATTCCCATGATATAGAATAACCTAGTAATTCTGGCTGTCTCGGTAATGGCTCATGGTAATCGGTGAACAAGCGGCTGACCCTTAGGTCAGGGCGCAAGGCTAAAGATGCCCACACTATCTGGTAGCCGAGACTAGTAATACCGACGTTGTATTGATTAGGAAAGGCAAAAATAGTAGGAATGGCATGGTCGTCAGGAGTCGCTGGTGTAAACAGAAGACGTTCGGAGGAAAATACCACAGGGTTTAAAGAGGACGTATTGGATTGAAAAATAGCAAAAAATAAGGTTTATTTTAATAGTTACATTATGCTTTGGTCATGATTAGTGGCTCACTAAGGGCTTAACTAGTAGTGGAAAATAACCAATCACAAATGACCAATGACATCATGACTAGTACGTATAAATCCGGATTTTAGGCAAGCAGAAGGAAAAAAGTTACAGATTCACTAAATTTAAAATTTTAAGCCCTAAAATAGACAACAAGTTATACGACAACATGTTATGGCTGCTTTTGTATTGCTAAGGAGTTGATGTGTCAATATTTTCCCCGAAGCCCCAAGATAGGCATAGCCACAACTCTGGGAATCTCTCAAAGAAACTGGCGAAAAAATCGGATTTGAATCAGAGTGTTGAGTCTAATGATGGCAAGCACCCCTCACCAAAGCCAAGACGGCGGAAGCGACCGAGGGTAGTTGCCCAAACTCTCAACGGAATTAAGCGTGTATCTAGTACGGTAATCAAACCGCTAATTGGACCAAAAGCAATCTATCGTCGCTCCTGGTTTTGGATCGGACTAGGGGTGGGTGGCAGTGCGATCGCATTGGGTTGGGGTTGGCAAAAGCTAGAAAGCTCTCTGCCAGATTCTACTAAGGATGTCTTGACCTATGTTCGAGATGGCACGATCACGATCAAAGCTGGCGACAGCACTATTATCCAGCAAATTGGGCCAGCTAGTCATGAGACCCTCAAGATTTGGCAAATACCCGAAACCCTGATGGAAGCCTTCATTGCCATTGAAGACCAACGCTTTAAAGAGCATAAAGGGGTAGATTCCCAGGGTATCCTTCGTGCTACTGTGGCTAACCTCAAAGCTGGGGGAGTAGTAGAAGGAGGTAGCACGATTACCCAGCAACTCGCTAGAATTGTCTACTTTGATCACGAACGCAGCATCGTACGCAAACTCAAAGAAATGCGCATGGCGCAGAAAATTGAGCAGGATTTGAGCAAAGATCAAATTCTGGAGCGTTATTTAAACTTAGTCTATTTGGGTTCCGGTGCTTACGGGGTTGCTGATGCCGCTTGGGTCTATTTTAGTAAACCGGTAAAAGACCTGACCTTGGGAGAAATGGCAACACTGGCGGGATTACCTCCAGCTCCTAGTGTTTACTCGCCATTGTTGGAGGGCAAAATCGATAGCTCTAGGCAAAAAGCAGCCAAAGAGCGTCGTGATGTAGTATTGCAGCGGATGTTGGAAAATGGCTACATCTCCCAGGCTGAAGCCAACAAAGCCATGGCCGAGCCCCTGAGTATTAAGCCAAGCCAACCGAAGCGACTGGAGCGTAAAGCATTCTATTTCACGGAATATATTCAACAAGAATTGCCCAAATACGTTTCCAAAGAAGTACTGGCTAAGAAAGGGCTGACCATTGAAACTACAATTAATTTAGAGTGGCAAGATGCTGCTGAAATCGCTGTCCAAAAGACCATGAAAACCTATGGTCGGTATCAGCGGTTTGGACAAGCTGCACTAGTTGCTGTGGATCCCCGCAATGGTCAGATCAAAGCCATGGTTGGGGGTAAGGATTTTAATGACTTAGATAGCAATAATTACCTCAATCGGGTCACCCAAGCTCAGCGTCAGCCCGGTTCTACATTCAAAACATTCGTGTATGCCGCAGCACTAGCAACAGGGATGTCTCCCTATAAAGGCTACATGGATGCGGGATATATAGTAGATGGTTACGAACCTAAAAACTACAGTGAGAGATTCCGGGGTTCGATATCAGTGCGGGATGCCCTGATTTCTTCGGTGAATGTGGTAGCCGTCAAAACCCTAGTGGATGTGGGCTGGGAGCCGATCATCAAACTAGCTCAAAAAATGGGGATTAAATCCAAACTCCATCCCACCTACTCCCTAGCCTTAGGAGCATCTGAGGTAAACCTGTTAGAACTCACCAATTCCTATGGCACCTTAGCCGCCCAAGGCATTCACCACGATGCTCATGGGATTAGCCGCATTATTGACCAGCACGGTAAGGTGATTTACGACCACAAAGTCGAGGGTGAGCGAGCTATTGATGCAGAAACAGCAGCCATTGTCACCTGGATGCTCAGGGGTGTGGTTACCGGGGGGACTGGGACAGCGGCTCAAATTGGACGACCAGCAGTTGGAAAAACCGGTACTACTGATGATGCCCGTGACCTCTGGTTTGTGGGCTATATTCCCCAATTAGTAGCTGGGGTTTGGTTAGGTAATGATGATAACAAGCCTACCAGGGGGTCTAGTGCAACTGCTGCTGCCACCTGGCGTCAGTTCATGTTGGAGGTAATCCAAGACTTAGACCGTGAGTCCTTTACTGAGCGCCCCAGGAAGTTATCCGGTCGGGAAGCTACCATTGAAGCTCAGCCGATTAAACCCAAACGAGTTATTAACAAAAAATTTGTTCCCACTACCGTTACAGCTTCCACAACTCGGTCAAGGAGAAAAACTAGTTCAAGACGAGCTAGTTCAAGCAGAAGAGCCAGTTCTAAACGGCGGCGTAGTCGGGTCAGGGTGTCTAGGAAAAGCTCTCAACCCAAACGGTATTACCGTCGCAAAGCGACAACTAAACGGTCTTATCCCCGTAAAAGTACCACCAGACGCTATACACCTAAAAACACTGCCCCGAGACGGTCAGCACCAGCAAAGCGCAGGTATTCACCAGCACCAGCACGAGCAAGGCGCAGGCCAGCACCAGCACCGAGAGTTGCTCCCAAACCGGTGGCTCGTCCTAAGCCTCAACGCAGGCCAGCAGGAGGTCCGTTAGCTCCCCCAGCAGCTAGAAAGTAGGTATCGAAGCCATCATCCTGGATGGTACGATAACCGAAATACGAGAAAATCTAAACTGGCTATGTATGTATTGATGGAAGCAGGCAGTTTTCCCTTGTGGTTTACCCTAGTGTATGTTGTGGGGTTTGTGGCAGCAGTTGTGATTGGCTCCATTGCCTGGTACAACTCTAAACGTCCTGCTGGTTGGGAAGGGTCAGACACTCCTAATTGGGTACCAAAGATCGATTCAGAGGATAATTCTAAGGGAGACGAAAGCTAACAGACGTTAGTTTGGTTGGGAAAACCAGAAGATTTGACTCAAAAAGAACCGTGACTTACACTGTTGAAGTCACGGTTCTTTTTTAGCCCTATTAGGGTAATCAAGCCACTGGTCAGAATTTGTTGGTATCGTATATATAGCACTACGCATTAAGGTGTTTGACATTGATACAAACAGCAAAAGCTGTTATAGAAAACTTTTGCCTTTTGCCTAAAGCCCTTGCCCGTAGCGCTATATGTCTTACTGAATTGCCATCATGACCAGAGCTGCTGAAACTAAGAAGAAAGGCAAGTCACTCCCACCAACACTGATCATCAGGTTGGGAAAATTTGTCTGGACAACTCTCTGGCAAATGATGATGTCGAAGCTGGCTCCACGGAATAATTCTGGAGAGTACATTCGCCCGAAGAGCGAGTTTAGGAATTTTATTGGGACAGAAGCAGAGAATTCTTACCAACCGGAAGCAGGACGCTACTGTCTTTATGTAGGACTCGGTTGCCCTTGGGCGCACCGCACTCTCGTGGTCAGGGCACTGAAAGGACTCCAAGACGCAATACCGGTATTCATTGCCTCTCCTTCTTCAAATCAGGGGATTTGGGTATTTAATGAGCAGCAGGAAGGCTGCGACACGCTTCCTGAGCTTTACGACCTGGCACAAACAGGCTACAACGGTCGTTGCACAATTCCAGTGCTGTGGGATAAACAGAGCAAAACCATTGTCAACAATGAGAGTGCAGAAATTATCGTAATGCTGAACTCACAGTTCAATCAGTTTGCTACTAATCCTACCCTAGACCTTTATCCAGAGGAACTGAAAGAAACTATTGATGTGTGGAATGAGACAATCTACCATACGGTGAATAATGGAGTCTATCGCTGCGGTTTTGCCCAGACCCAAGAGGCTTATGAGAAAGCTTGCGATCAGCTATTCACAACCTTGGATAAGATTAATCGAGCCCTAGAGACCAGTAGATACCTGTGTGGGGATAGGGTAACCTTGGCAGATGTGCGTCTATTTACCACTCTGTTCCGTTTTGATGTGGTCTATTATGGATTGTTCAAGTGCAACCGTTTAAGAATTCAGGACTACGATAACTTAGGTCCCTACCTGCGTGACTTGTATCAGCTTCCCGGAGTTGCTGATACCTGTAGCTTGGAGGATGTCAAGCGGGATTACTACGGAAATCTGTTCCCCCTCAATCCAGGTGGAATTATTCCCAGTGGCCCTGATTTGACTAGCCTGCTTAGACCTCATGGTAGGGAATCGGGAGTAGGGAGTAGGGAAGTTAGAAGTTAGAAGTTAGAAGTTAGAAGTTAGAATTTAGAATGCGCGAATTTAGAATTTAGAATGCGCGAATTTAGAATTTAGAATGCGCGAATTTAGAATTTAG
>NZ_CEYLVT010000115.1:0-15671 GCF_982860115.1 Moorena sp. | reverse complement strand
AATCGGGAATCGGGAATCGGGAATCGAGAATAGCTAGATATTTCGTAGGGTGGGTTAGGCGCGGCCAGGATTTTGAGGGATTACCAATCAGTTTTGTTGAGCGCCGTAACCCACCTTCTTCAAATTTTGCCCCTGACTGTTGGCAAGCGTTATAGTATAGTCGCCATTAGTCTAAGGGTGAAGGTCTGAGTGCGATGGCCTTGGCCTTTGGGCCACGCTACGCGAATGGCCACGCGGGGCGCGTTCGCATCCAATTCAATCAACATCCCTAAATGAATTCTGATAATTTTTGTTTCCTACTCCCTATTCCCTGTTCCCTGTTCCCTGTTCCCTGTTCCCTATTCCCGATTCCCTATTCCCTTTTAATATTTAAAAGGATATAACTTTTTTACCGATTGCCGAGATAGAACAACAATCGTTAAAACTCCAACAAGTGTGCCAAATGGTCTGAACCAGCATAGTAGGCAAGCTATCATAAATGAAAACCAATAATTCTTGCTTTTTCTGAGCATATATCCAGAGAGAATGATAGCAAAAGCAAAGATTTCTCCAAGGATAAAAAGTATGGCACCAGAAATGACTAGCAAATAGCCAGGCAAGTCCGATGAGACATTTCGTGATAACTTAAACCACTCTGATAACTCTCCTGATAAGTTTGCAGGAATTGAGTCACTTGCGCCAATCATGAACAGACCAAAAGGGATATACAACATTAATATAAACAGGGAGTAAAATCCGCAAAATCCCCCAAACATGTAGTGAGTCCATGATAATAGTGTTAACTGCTTTTTAGGATTTCTCATAACTAGAAATTAGTCGAATTCCCAAACTTCCCAAACTGTCCCAAGTTAGCACACCTGCCATACTTCCCTGCAATACTCTCTAGGTGAGCAAAAGCCTGAGTGTGAACTGGTGCATCTCGATTCAATGCCAAAAATTTTCCTAGTTTAACTCCCTTCGTCATCACAGAAAACTCAAGAACTGTTTTACCTTCACCATCTTTCTTAGCTCGACCCTCAGGCTCAGGAGATTTTTCTAGTGCGATGCTCCTTGGCCTTTGGGCCACGCTACGCGAATGGAGCCGCTACGCGAACGCATTTTGTAGTACGGATTTTGTAGGGTGGGCATTGCTTGAAACCAACTTCCAATCCTGCCAGGATTCACCGGAGCAATGCCCACCAACCAGGGTATCCATTGCTGGTTTCCAACTCCCAAACATTGCGGAATGGAGTAGTACGGATTTAGTAGGGTGGGCATTGCTTGAAACCAACCCCCAACCCTGCCGGAATTTACCGGAGCAATGCCCACCAACCAGGGTACCTATGGCTCTTTGCGCACCCAAAGATTTAAGGGTATTGGTGGGCATTGACCATTTCATTGCTCGGCCTTCAATCATGCATTAAGATCAGCAATGCCCACCCTACGATTCTGGTTGGGTATTGGTGGGCATTGCCCATTTCATTGCTCGGCCTTCAATCATGATTAAGATCAGCAATGCCCACCCAAAGATTCTCTAGGCCACCAACCGTTGATAATTCACTCACCAACCTTGGCTCCAATTTCCGAAAAATCTGGAACTAATGGTTGTCTGCCCCGGCAACAACAACCCCAATCGATCTGATACTGACCTGTTTCTACCCATCTGGTGAAACTCGAATACTCCCACCGATGGGGACAAGATACCAACCCATGCTTGACCGGATTGTAATGAATATAATCTAAAGCTTGTTGGAAGTCAGATTAATCTCGAATCACATGCTCCCAAAATCGGCGCTGCCAAACATTACTTTCCCTGTGTTTACGACGGGATGCCGATACATTCTGTGGCTTGAATTTTTTACCTCGTAGCGATCGCGTAAACAACACCTTAAACTGAGAAACCCGGTATGAATAAGCTGTATCCCCTGGGGGTAGAGTCCACAAAAAATGAAGATGGTCAGGTAAAACAACTGCACCAGTAATTTCAAACGGTCTCTCAGTGCGAGTTTTAGCAAGTGCAGCACGCAAATGGGCAATAGTTTCCGGTTCGGAAAACAGAGGGGTGCGGTGGTAGGTTACCAGGGTCAGAAAAAAGGTTCCACCTGGGACATAGGCTCGACGATATTCAGGCATGGTTGTGGATTGGTGGGCATTGCCCATTTCATTTCTAGGTTAACTAATGTTGAGCTTACTGAGCAATGCCTACCCTAGGATTATTGTCTGGTTCAGCTTACGCTTACGTAGGGTGGGCATTGCTTGAAACCAACTTCCAACCCTGCCCAAATTCCTATGAGCAATGCCCACCAACCAGGGTACCCATTGTTGGTTTATAACCCCCAATCCTATCGGAATTCACCATTACTTTACCCACCCAAAGATTTAAGGCTATTGGTGGGCATTCCCCATTTAATTGTTCGGCGTTAAATCATGATCAAGCTCAGCAATGCCCACCCTACGATTATCTTCCAATTCTTAATTCTTAATTCTTAATTCTTAATTCCTAGTTTTTCTAAACCGATAGACTTAGGGTAGAACAATGAACCTGGATTTTAGGACGTAGTTCAATCGTCATTACAGTCTTTATTGCTTGATTATCGGGGGCGACTATAAAGGAAAATTTTCCTTTATGATAATCTATAATTTCGATGGATTCTATTAATTCAAAGCTCAGGATTGCTTTGGACTCTCCGGCAAGCTTTAGCTCTATTTGTATAGATTCAGCAATAGTATTAACCCCAAACTTGAGAGTGGTATCTGAGGTATCGGTTACTTCGTAGCACCAATAACCATCCTGAGCTCGAACAGTTTGAGGTTCAGTGCAGAATAACTCTATCAAGGCAAGTGAATCCCAGTCACTCTGTAGTTTAATTGTTTCCATTATTGGAAGTTAATTTGGGGTTATCTACCATAAAGTATAGCGCTAATAAACCGTCTGGTGCGATATGATATGATTTCCCAGGAACTATGAATCTGGACAAATTTGCCTGATGGACCTGGTAATAGGGAGTCTCGCACTTCAATCTCAATTTCAATGAGTTCTCCTGTTTGAGAGTCTACAAAACGGTTGATGAATCCTTTCGTGATATTGCGATCATTGAGTAACACTCCCTGAAGATGTTCTGTGACTATCTGTCTAGATTCTAGTTCGTCATAGAGTCCAAGACGATGCAGTTGTTGGGAGTTTTGGGCGGCGCGGGGTGAGTTGTGGTCATCTGGCTTAATGTCCCTGTTGAACAGATAGTCAATTTTTCGCTGATCAATTAGAGCTTGACTGACAGGTTCTGGCAATTCAGTGCTTTGGTATCAACTGACAGGGGTAGCATAAATCTTCCCTAGTGCATTCTACCAATAAAGCGTCCTACTTTAGGATAGCAGTGCGATTGACATGCAGGTCACATTTTGCAGTGCTTGTCCGGTGGGCATGGCCTGAAAGCAACTCCCAACCCTGGCCAAATTCACCTAAGCAATGCCCACCCTACAATTCTCAATTCTTCATTCTACATTCAAATGGGCATTGGTGGGCATTGCCCATTTCATTACTTGGCGTTCAATCATGATCTTGATCAGCAATGCCCACCCTACAATTCTTGGGCAAGGTGATCCGCTAGATGTACTGGCATAGTGCTGCGGTTATTTGTTACAAGTACGAAGTCATTTTCTTCACACCAGCAGAGAATGTCTGGATCGAGGGTTCTTTTGGGGGGAGCATCCGAACCACCAACTACCAACACCACTAAGTCTGGTTTGTACAGTCGCAGTTGAGTTTGATAGATATGATCAACATTTTCATCTAGTAGATACTTAATGGTCATTTCCCTTCTTGATTGCTTCTCGTTCAGCCTTGAGTTGCATCAGCTTGACCACAACCGGAGAAGGGTTTTGCTGCTGTTGTTCTAGTATTTTACGACCATGGTCTAACCAATTAGTCAGGTAAGTACTGACAGTTTCGTGGTTGTGCAGGTAATAGAGAATGGTAGCATAAATTTGCTCTAGTTCCAGGGTTGGATAACTTTGGACGATTTCTTCAGGAGTACGCTGACGATGGATAAAATCATAGAGGATAGTTTCAATTCCTACTCTTGTGCCTCTGATTCGGATATCATTAGGAGCAAGAAATACAAAATAATCTTCCAGTTGCATGATTGGTCTGAGAACTCTCTTGTTATCTTGATCCTACACAAGAAGCAAGATTACACATTTGGTAGGGTGGGCATTGCCTGTTTCCAACTCGCTTACCTCACGAATTAGTAAACCAGTTTTCTAGCTCAATACCTTGAAAATCAACGTAGTCTGCCTGATTGTTCGTCACCAGAATTAGATTGTTAACAACCGCGATCGCAGCAATCTGTCCGTCAACATAAGATGGTGTTTTCCCCAGCTTCACCAATCTTCCTCGCTTAGAGGCGTGCCATTTCGCGGCTTCGTGATCATAGGGCAGTAGAATTAACTTCGCTTCTACTTCTTCCCTCAGATAAGCCTCTATCCCTTGACGTTTTCTAGAGTTGGGCAAACGATAACAGCCATAGAGCATTTCGTGAAATACAACTGTAGCAGTGGCGGTCAAACCACTAAATCTGATCAATGACTCCATCACACCAGAATTTGGAACTGGACGCAGGGGTTCAGACAAGATGTTGGTATCCAACAAATAGTGCGGAGCCCTCAAAAGATTACCTCCCGACCAAAACAGCCTTCCCGAACCTGGTTGAACACTTGATCAGGATTGATATCTAAAGCCTGTATTTGATACTTCTGACGAAATTCCGCCAAAGCTGCCCCAAATCCTAAATTTTCTGATAAATTCTCTGATGCCAAGCGTTGATACTCCCTGAGTGATAACACAATCGCTACAGGTTTACCCAGGCGCGTAATCTGTACGGGCTTACCCTGTTCGGCATCATGGACAATTTCAGCAAAGCGTACGCGAGCTTCCGCTAGGTCGTATCCTTCAGACATTTTCCGGGTTTTCAGCTATAGGGCTATGGTTCATGGCTATAGTCTAGCTAAATCCCTAGTGCGATTGACCTTTCGCATTTTGTAGCTTTTGTCGGGTAGGCATTGGCTCAAACTAACTCCCAACCCTGGCCGAATTCACCATTACTTTACCCACCCAAAGATTTAAGGGTATTGGTGGGCATTTCCTATTTCATTGCTCGGGGTTCAATCATGAACTTAATCAGCAATGCCCACCCTACAATATATCTTGGGCATTGGTGGGCATTGCCCATTTTATTGCTCGGGGTTCAATCATGATCTTGATCAGCAATGCCCACCCTACAATATATCTCCCGACTCCCGATTCCCGATTCCCGATTCTACGATTCAACTACTACTGCCTCCGATGGCTGAGTGTTGTTTTCCGCTGTATCAGTTCCTTCCCCTAAGGTTTCTTCCAGTACCTGAATTGCGCCACTGATGCGGAGTAAAGTTTCTCGCAAGTTTGCTTGTTTTGCTTCTAGTTCGGCTAGCATTTTTTGACCAGCTTCATATTCTGATTTCAGGGATTGTAAGCGTTGTTCGAGTTTTTCTTTCATGGTTTAATTTTATCTGTAATAAAAAGGTATCTCAAGGTCAAAATTATGGTCAATAAACTATGGATATTGGGTTGGTTAGGCATTGGTGGGCATTGCCCATTTAATTGCTCGGTGTTCAATCATGATCTTTATCAGCAATGCCCACGCTACAATTCTACTCAGCAATGCCCACCCTAGGATTGTTGTTGTTTGCTTGGGCTTTCAATCCCATCATTTTACCCTAGCTCCAAATCTTGCTAAACTTAGTCATCTGAGACTAGTTGATTTAGTTGAAGTTCCAATTGATTGATCCGTTGTTCATAGTTGCTGCTCTTGTGAGCCATATCTTTTATAACTTCAACTAAGTACATGCTTATTTTTCGGTAATTAATTGCTTCAGGTAACCCCTGTTCGTCATAGTAAACAAGTTTGTTAAGACCAATTTCGTTAAACTCCTCAGCAATGTATCCAATTTCCCAACGATTGGGATCGTTAGGTCGTGTATAAGTCTTGGGTTCTACTGTCAAAATTTTCTCAAAATCGTCTTCCAGAGAAATGATATTTTCCTTCGTTTTAGCGGAAGAATTGTCGTGATATAATTGTCCCGTACCACTATTCCACTGTGCATTTTTGTGATCACCATAAGGGACATCAGTAACATATAAACCACCAGAAATTCTCACATCCCCATCTTGTTCGACAGTGAATTTGGAGTTACTAGTGGTAATTTCTGTAGAGCCATAGGCAATCTTGAATTTCTCGTCATCGTCCATACCAGCCATCCAGGAATCGCTTCCTGTGGTTTGGTTTTTGAATTGAATGAAAGCTTCGTTGCTATCACCACATTCAATTAATGCAGCAGTGTCATCGGAAGGACGGTAAAACCTTGCAACTACTCTGTTGTTATAGCTTGTTGAGGTTACCACATCCAGCATCTGATTCGGATCCGTTGTCCCAATACCAACATTACCATTTTTAATCACCATCTGGACTGTGCCACCACCAGCATTCAGTTGGTTATCGTTATGAGAGCCACCTTTGTACCAGGCAAAGTTTGTAGCGGTGCGAAAATACTGTGTACCACTCTGAACACCAATGCCATAGTCTTGGTTCCACAAATTTATCATCTGCCTAACTTGGGAGCCAAAGCTAAGGGTATTAGAACCGCCTAGGCTGAAATTGTCGTTGAGGGTCAAACTTTCGAGGGTGGCATTGCCTGTGACAGTCAAATTCCCTTGTACTTTCAATTTCGATGAACCTGGATCTGTTGTGCCGATACCAAGATTACCTGCAAAGGAAGAGTTGCCTGTACCCTTGACAGTCAGACCACCATTGGCTGCTGTGGTTAACACCATTCTCTCATTAGTGCCATCATCGTCTCTCCAGGAGTGGTTGCCATTGGCAGCATAAAACAAAGTGCTACCATTGATACCCAGTCCGTATCCACCCCAAAGTTGCAATTTGAGGTTGTTGCTAGTGTCATTATTGGTAAAGACAATTTGTTGAGCACCATCGAGTTGAATGTTGCCTGCGCTAACAGTCAACTTCCCTTGTACTTTTAATTTCGATGAACCTGGATCTGTTGTCCCAATACCAAGGTTACCTGCAAAGGAAGAGTTACCTGTACCTTTGACAGTCAGACCACCATTGGCTGCTGTGCTTAACGCCATTCTCTCATTAGTGCCATTAGTATCTCTCCAGGAATGCTTGCCATTGGCAGCATAAAATAAAGTGCTACTATTGATACCCAGTCCGTATCCACCCCAAAGTTGCAATTTGAGGTTGTTGCTAGTGTCATTATTGGTAAAGACAATTTGTTGAGCACCATCGAGTTGAATGTTGCCTGCGCTAACAGTCAAATTCCCTTGTACTTTCAATTTCGATGAACCTGGATCGTTGGTGCCGATACCAACCTTACCATCTTTAATCACCATCTGGACTGTGCCATCACCAGGATTCAGTTCGTTATCGTGATGAGAGCCATCTTTGTACCAGGCAAAGTTTTTAGCGGTGCGAAAATACTGTGTATGACTCTGAATACCGATGCCATAGCGTTGATCCCACAAATTAATCATCTCCCGCATGTTTTTGTGGAAACTGAGGGTTGCAGAGTCGTCAATGGTCAAATTATTGAGAGTGGTATTACCTGTAACACTTAAATGACTATCTAGCGTGGTATCACCAGTCACACTCAAATCACCATCAATAACAACCAAACTACTAGCACTATTACCACCAGAACGCAGGGTTGGTCCAGTGATTGCACCACTATCCAAATTACCACTAGGCAAACGCACTCCAGAATACTGGCGTACACTGAGATCAGGAGTCACAGTACCGTTTCCAGCAATTGCCAGCTTTGCCAGAACAATCGAGTCCTCAGGCACATTTCCCAGGGTAGCAACTTGGATATTGGGCTTTTCGTGCCAGCGCCTGGCACCACTGCTACCCAAACCTCCATCAGTTGTCTGATCCGATTGTTCCTCTTGATAGGAAATAACTAAGTAAACTTCCTGACTTTGATACCCGCTAAGATTGATTGGCGAAGAGTCTGTACTCAGAATAATCTGCCGACCTTCACTGTCAAGAGCAGTACCAGGGGTAACAATCACCTGATTAGTGTCAGTTTTAAGAGTCAAACCATCACAAATGCCGGAAACCCTGAGGAATTGGTCTAGGCGGCGCTTTCGGTCAATATGATACTTTTGTTCATCAATAAAATCCTGGTCTTTTAAAAACTCACCATCGAAGTAGCGTACTCGCTTGTCAATGTAAGGATACTGAGTATAATCTGCCATGGTAATTATCCTAGTTATGGTTTTATAGAAGTTTTCAATTGGGTAGGGAGTAGGGAGTAGGGAGTAGGGAATAGGGAACAGGCAATAGGGAATAGGCAAGAGTGAAAAAATCTTGTGTACCTCCCACACTCCCCACACTTACCACACTCCCCACACTTACCACACTTACCACACTCCCGACTCCCGACTCCCGATTCCCGACTCCCCACACCCCACACCCCACACCCTTAGTTACGATATCGTTGTGGTGCCCAATAGTGTAGTCTCCCCAACGATGATGCCTGGTTTACTTTCAGTGGGCTCATTAATAATTTGCATACCGGGTATTAACACCCGCAAGGCATAAAAGGTGTGAGCTGGTTTCTCCTGATTCACAATTGCCTTAGCAATTTCTTCCTGACGTTGAAGCTTTTGAGGGTCTCGCTCGTTCAAGGTGATTGTCACCTGGAAGTAATGAGCAGGTTGTTCAAATTCGTAGATTTTGACGTCTTCTTGAGTGTAAAGTTCTAGCATTTGCTTCACTCCCGCCTTAGTCCCCCGTTGGCGATAAAGAGGGACAATATTGCTGATAAATCGGCGTTTAGTCTCCTCACTCCAATCATCTCGCAAACTTAACGCTACCCAACTGGCCAGCCAAGGTATAAACTCAGTTGGTGCTATCTCTGACTCTACTGGTAAATCAGGATGATTATAGGGATTGAAGTAAGTAGGGATACGGTCAATGTACTCTTCTAGAGCCAACTGTTCAGGATTTGGATCATCAGTATCCCTAGGTAAAAAACCACTCATTACCCGCTCAAGGGCTAGCAGAAACCGACCAACAAAAGGGTCTTCCTGAAAGTTAGCTGGTAGATAGTTTAGATAGCTACTTAGGTTGTTGGACATAAGTCAAGGGAATAGGGAATAGGGAATAGGGAATGGGGAATCGGGAATGGGGAATCGGGAATCGGGAGTCGGGAATCGGGAATCGGGAGTCCGGAGTCGGGAGTCCGGAGATCAGGATTTTTGGGGTTACTTAATCATGGAATGATTTTAAGAGTAAGGTGAAATGGGCATCTTGGGTGGAACTGGCATCTTGCCAGTTTCAATATAGGCATCTTGCCAGTTTCAATATATTTTCGGGCGGGCAGGATGCCCACTCTACTCCTATTCAGCGCGAAGATTCAGCAACGCCGGATTTTTTCCCGACTCCCGATTCCCGATTCCCCATTCCCGATTCCCGATTCCCCATTCCCTACTCCCCACTCCCCACTCCCGAGCTAGTTAATTGCCATTGCTCCCCTATGTATTCCATGATTACTAAATTCAACTGTACGTTGAAGTCTACTAACTCATAGTTTTTAAGTTTAACTCTGATCAGCTCTTTTTCGATAAACTGATAGCTTTCTTTCGGTTTACTGCGTTCCTCCCGCCAGGTTCCTAACTGAACCACCTTTGTCCCTGTGGTTGGAGCTTGGCTGAGAGCTTGTTTGAGGGTAATTTTATTGCTGGAAAAATCAACAGTGTCAATTTCTATATTTTCGGGATTGCTATTAGTAGGAATGATGCGAACCGTATCCCCCGCTGCTAATCCCGTTACTTGATTCACCTTGAACTCAAGGTTGGATATCACTTCAGTAATCTCAAAACTAAGGGGACGGACAACCATTGTTCCCAGTCCATAAGCTTTATTTAAACCTGAAGACAAGGTCAATTGTTTTAGTCCTTCCTCAATAGTACTAATCGTATAGTATTCTTGATCACTACTGCTGGGGTCTAGTTGAATAGTATCCCCTGGGTTAAAACCGGTGGTGTCTTTAACCGTAATCTGAGTCTGGGATCTTGAGCTTGCCTGAGTTAAAACAGTAGTGGTTAGCTCATGAGTATGAACCATGACATCCTCGGCATAGTCAACTCCAGGGATGCTATCCAGTAATTGATATAGCTCCGAAACGTAAATACTCCTACCAAAAGGCCAACCCTGACCATCCCAATAAGACTGGGAATTAACTGGGTGGAAGAAAGCTTGCGCCTCCTGGTTTGCCTGGTCTTTAACCTGCTGCGCATTGCCCCCCGCTACTAGATAGAGTCGCGCCCAAACTTGCAAGGGTAGGTAGTCTGGGGTAACTACGTGATGGCGTACGGTCAGCAGCCGCCGTTCATCCAAGAAAGACCATAAGCCTTGCAACAGAACAGCAATGATATTGGGTTGATACCAACTGGCTCCTTGGATAGTTCCATGATTTTGGTTAACAGTCTTATCCTTAGCAAGGATACCAGAGCCTTCATCCAAATCCCAGCAACCAACTAATCCCTTTTCTGTACCTTTAAGAAAGTCATTCATCTCCTGTTTAATGTCTGCCTGCAAGCGGACTCCCTCCCAAATCCGCAATTGAGTAATTATGCCTTGGAAATAATGGCTTTGGTTACCTCGACAGCCAAGATAAAGGGATGAATCATTAATAGTATTACCTGAAGTGATATCTTCAGTAAAGCCTTCTAATTCTCCATCAAGATATAAGTACAGTGTTGAACTATCTTTTACAAAAGCAACGTGATGAAAGTTGTCATCATTAATGACTTTGGTAGAACTAATGGTAGCCAAGTTAGTACCATCACTTCTAATTACCTGTAATTTACCAGAGCGATTTTCATATCTAATCCCATAAGGAAAACCCCCAGCACCACTCCCTTTTTCTAAGATACTATTATGGGTTTCTTGGGTTCTAGCTTGAACTTTTTTAGGTCTGACCCAAAGTTCAATGGTAAAATTTTGATCCTTAGCTTGATCGTTAGCAAAATTGAGTTGGTCTGAGTGAGGGATTTCCAGATAATCATCCTGGCCATCAAAGGAGAGCAAACTGTAGTTATCAGGCAAAGTTTGAGGAACCACCAGCAAGCTAATGTTTCCTGGCGCAGGTTCTTCTCTGGCAGTTGGTTCACTCAAAGCCAGATTCTGCTGAGAAATGCATTTAGCCCTAGCGACTACACCAAAAGGACCAAGAGCTTTAGCGGTTGGTGTTTCGTGCCAGTCTTGTAGTACCAGTTGTTCAAAGTCCTCACTACTGACTGCCCGGTAGCGTTGCCGCAAATCCACAATGGTTTGCTGCACTGCTGTCTCCAAATCCCCTTCCAGCTGCCACTGGGAACCATTAAGCAGCTTCAGAAACATTTTTTGGTTTTCATCTGGGATCTGATTAGTCCGGTAAATCACCATCTCCGTCAACCAAGCCAACATCTCAATCAAGATGATGCCAGGGTCAGTAGGATTGTGGTCAGTCCAATTAGGATACTCTTTCGGTATTAGAGACCGAGCCTCTTCCAAGAGGTCAGCATAAGTACGGTCATCTAGGTTAGGTAGTGGTAGTGGCATTTTTCATTAGTTGGTTGTGAGAATTAAGAATTAAGAATCCTGACCCAGACTAATTTGATGTTCACCGGAATAGATTAGGAAGCGGTTCCTTTGTTCGTCAGGTATCTCGGCTAGGTCAATGGAGAGATAGTTAACATAATTCACACCTGGAACGGATTCGATTAACCGATACAGGTCTGATTTATGGGGCTGACGACCAAAAGGCCAGCCTTGACCTTCTACTCCACCAGTCAGGGGATGTAAAAAGTGGTTCAGGGCATCGTTGACCTCCATTACAACGGCTTCGGCAAGGTCTAAGGAGAGGGGTACAACCTCAGCTGTGACTGTAACTTCTACCCAATAGGGTCCCGTCACTCGCAGGTCTAGGGTGGGGGCACAGCGAGCCAGGATGTATTCCTCTACTAAGTCCAGCAAACCAAGACTGGGAGTAGGTTGCCGTGCTGAAGAATCCGGTAGAATAATCAGTTCTACTTGACCGACATCGTCTCGGTCTAGATAAGGACTATTGTCAGCATGGTCACTTGTGGTCTTGGGGGGTAGGTTGAAATTTCCTGTCAGAGAACCATCAGGGTACTCGATGGTGACATCACCGCTAACGTTAACATCGCCCAAGTTGACCATAGTCACGTACCATTCGCTGCCAAGACTGAATTGGCTGGCTGTGACTGGGTAACTCAGTTCGCGTCCGCTAGATTGATCAGAAGTAAAGATTTTTTCCTCATAAGCTATCGTCTGTCCTGGACCATTAATCTTGACCTGTACTTGATAGCTGGTTGGGGGATTATTACCCTGGGACCATAAACTGACCGTGATCGTCCCTGATTGCTCCAACGGCAGGTAGTAGTTTGGCAACCACTGTAAGTCTTTTGGGTTAAATTCAGGAGTAATTGCCCATGCCCTGGCTACATCAGTGGATGCTTGGTAGACCAAATCTTCAATGTCTTCGGCAGTTACAGCTTTGTACCGATGGCGCAATGTCTTCGGCCCTTGTTCCTTCACCCACTCTAGAGACTCCTGATTGGATCCACCACTAGCAGCTTCTAGGTTAGTGACACTATCTACATAAGGCACTGTGGTCTTGAGTTCGGTGATAGTTTCAGCTGGTTTGTTACCCTGTTTACCACCACCTGTGCGGTAGTAAACCATACGGATATTGTTGCTACCTAGGGGTGGTATCCTTCCCTGTTGGTTGTTGCCAAAGCTTACTTCTCCGGTCAGGTGATTGAGAACATAGTGACGGTCTTCCGCTCCGGAACCATAGAAATCTGATACTTCTTGCCAAACTACCCACACCTCCTCTTGTAGATCCGTTTCTTCCTCTTCCCGGACCTCTAGTTGTTGACCCTCTAACACAGGAAACTGGAGGGTGAAGAAGGTTTGATCGGGATTCCCATTACTCGAACCAAGGATTTCATTCTCAATGGTGGTTGCCTGGGTTGCCCAAGTTGTATTAAGCAGCAACCGCCGTAGTCGGGGTGGCACTCTAAAATCACCCCCTTGCCAGCGAATTCGCAGCCAATATAAGTCTTTACCAAATTGTGATTGCTTTGTCAAGTCAGTTGGTCCAATAAACCGGACTAAACCCGGTTGACTCATGGCAGCGGTTTCATCGGCTTCCACGCCTAAACGCACCCAACTGTCAAGGCTGGAATATTCTGCTGCTATCACTGCTGGCTGAGTTATGGTAGGACTTGTGGCCAATTCCCCTGGTGCTGGGGGTTCTACCTGGGCATAGATCGTGGTGGAGCGGTTGGCAAAGGGAGTATCAAAGCCTAGGTAAAGGGTCGGTCTATCGTCTTGAGTGGGAGTAAAAGCCTCAAAAGGGGAGCCATCCTGCTGAGCGTTAGTGGTGCAATCTACATAAGTGAAATCATTGTAGGTCAAGCAAGCTGAGAGAGGGGAATCACCTGAGTTGTAGCTATAGCTTAGCTTCAGGGATTTTACCACTGGTGGAGCTAACGCTGAGGCTGGTAGGAGTACCACACTCGTTTCCACTGGATGAGATTGAGTGAGGTTGCTCGTCAGGGTCAGGGTATTCTCGTTGAAATTGATACTAGCAATCTCCAAGTCTTCCTGCTTGTTAGTACCTGGATCAATCCGGATGCGATCGCTAGGCAAAAAACCTCTGACACTATCTACCTTGATGGTGTTGATACCACTGCTGACCTCTTGTTCAAAAAGTTCCACCGTTGCTCCACTGGCATGGTCGGAATAGATAGTATTGGTCAGAGTTAGGGTATTAGAGCTAATACTACTAATTTGCGCATATTCCGGTTGACTAGTGTCTGCCCCAATCAGAATAGAGTCATTATCTTGAAAGCCACTAGCGCTACTGACCTGTAGGGTATTGGCTCCACTGTTAACAGCTTGAGTGAGTGTGGTGCTAATGGCACGAGATGGCTGGAGTGTGGTACTGGTTTCTTCTGCGGTAGCTTCCTCAGTACCATAATTACCCGTGATAATCCGAGCACGAAGCCAATAATTGGTTTCCCCATTTACTGGCTGCGGTTCCATCTGGTCAGGGAGGGTGAAAGTAAATGCACCGCCAATAGTGAAGTTGGCAGCAGACAGACCAGAACTATTATGTTTAACTACCTGCCAAGTACTACCATTCCAGACTTCCCAGCGGACTTCAACACCCCCAGTGGTATTAACCGGTGGAGCATCACTACTTAAAACTAAATTAACGGTAACTTCGGCTCCAGGTTTAGAGAAAACTTCCTGACTAGCCAGATAAAAGGTATCGTTAAAACCAGGCTCCTCACCAAAGGGATAGAAATCTTTGCTCAGATCCAGTTCATCGGTATCGAAAAAGCACAACTCTGGTACTATATCACTGCCATTAATCTCCACACTGGCACTAATGTGATTGATCTGTGGCAATGACTGAGGTGGAGGTAATGGAGTATTGGTAAGCTGAGCTTTAAGCCAGGCAGCATTGATCCCATTAATACTACTGTGACTGGGGACTGGCAGATTCTCAATGGACACCTGCCACTGACTGTTACCTGAGTTAGTCAAGCTTGGGAAGGACTTGCTAATTTGGTTCTGGTCGTCAATGTCTAGACGGGCCAAACGGATATGAGTATTCGCTGGTTTACTAGTATCGGTCTCAGCAATTAGTTCCAGGACTGGTTCTGATTCACTGTAGGAAATTACTACTAGCCTAGTTTGATTGGTGTTGCTGCTCAGGTCAACAGACTGTTTTTGAGCGAGATTAATTTCTCGACCTTGATAATCTATCGCCTTTCCAGGTTGGACGATAACTTCAGCAGATCCAATTTCAACCTCTAAGCCCTCAATAATTCCTAGTATTGGTTTCCAGACCTCACCATTCCAGTAAGACCAAGTGATTGGTACTGCTGCTAAGCCAACTGGATTAGGAGAGTCAATGGTTAGGGTGAGAGTTTTCGATTCAGGTAAGGTGAGCAGGTCGTCACAAGCCAAATGGAGGGAATGTTCAATGGGCTGATCCCCTGCAAAGGTTAGAAAAGCAGCATCTTCTTGACCCGTTGCTTGCTTAGTGCGATCGCTATAGCGGTCTTGTTCCGGTTCCCGCACAAACACTGCTTGCAGTTGCACATTGGTCAAGACTAAATCACGCTCGGTCTCGAAAATGACCTCTTCTTCCTCTCCTTCTGTGGGCGGTGCTGCCACCTCCGTCTGAGCCGGAACCAAGGCTTCTGTACTACCAGTTGCCAAATAAAAGGTCAAGGGTACTCGCGCTGGTCGGGGTGGTCCAATGCTAGTGCCAATCAAGTCTAGAAAGGCGAGGAAGTTTTTATCCGGGACTTGATTAAGGCGATCGCCAACAATCGTTGCCAGATGACCAAAAATACGAATTAGTGACCGACCAGCATCTGGCTTTTCATCTGCCAAAGGACGCCAGTCTGTGAACGCCTTAGCGCACGCCTCCGTATAGGCAACGATGTCTTTATAGCTACGTTGATCAATCTTTGGAGCTTGCATAAGAAAGTAGGGAGTAGGGAGTAGGGAGTAGGGAGTAGGGAGTAGGGAGTAGGGAGTAGG